>JAEWJB010000069.1 GCA_023386795.1 Pseudomonadota bacterium | reverse complement strand
GGCCGCCCCGGGGGGGGGGGGGGTTCACCCCGCTCCTACACAACCGGCTGCCAGCCAGCTACCTCAGCTATCCAGGGCCTGCCAGCGCGCGTACGCCTGGTCGAGCTCGGCCTGCACCTTCGCCATTTCCTGCGTGTGCTGGGCCACCCCCGCCGCGTCGCGCTGGTAGAACGCCGGGTCGTTCATCGCCTCGGCCATCTGCGCCAGTTTCCCTTCCAGCGCGTCGATGCGTTCGGGCAGTTGCTCCAACTCGCGCGCGTCCTTGTAGCTGAGCTTGCGCTTGGCCGGCGCGGGCTCTTCCGCCTTTGCCGCCGGCACCGGCCGCGCACTCGCCGCCGCCGGCTTGCTCGCCACGCCGGCCACTGTCTCGGCCGGCCTCTGCCGCAGCCAATCCGAATACCCGCCCACGTACTCGCCCACGCGGCCGTCGCCTTCCATCACCAGCGTGGAGGTCACCACGTTGTCGAGGAAATCGCGGTCATGGCTGACCAGCAGCAGCGTGCCGGTGTAATCGGCCAGCAGTTCTTCCAGCAACTCCAGCGTTTCCACGTCCAGGTCGTTGGTCGGTTCGTCCATCACCAGCAGGTTGGACGGCTGCGCGAACAGCCGCGCCAGCAGCAACCGGTTGCGCTCGCCACCGGACAGGCGCGTGATCGGCGCACGCGCGCGCTCCGGGGTGAACAGGAAATCCTGCAGGTAGGCATGCACGTGCTTGCGCTTGCCGTTGACCTCGATGAAGTCCGCGCCTTCGGCCACGTTCTCGATGGCGTTCCAGTCCTCGCGCAGTGTGGCGCGGTACTGGTCGAAATAGGCGATCTGCAGGTTGGTACCCTGCACGATCTCGCCCTGCTGCGGCTGCAACTCGCCCAGCAGCAGCTTGAGCAGCGTGGTCTTGCCGCTGCCGTTCGGGCCGATCAGGCCGATGCGGTCGCCGCGCAGCAACGTGGTGGAGAAGTCGCGCACCATCACCCGCTCGCCGAAGGCGAAGGTCACATCGCGCGCCTGGATCACCTTCTTGCCCGACGATTCGCCCTGCGCGGCCTGCATGCGCACGTTGCCGCCGAGCTCGCGCCGCTGCGAGCGCTCGGCACGCATCGCCTTGAGCCGGCGCACGCGGCCTTCGTCGCGGGTACGGCGGGCCTTGATGCCCTGGCGGATCCACACTTCCTCCTGCGCCAGCAGCTTGTCGAAGCGCGCGTTCTCCTGCGCCTCGGCATTCAGGCGTTCTTCGCGACGGCGCTCGTAGTTGGCCCAGTCGCCGGGCCAGCTGGTGATCTGGCCGCGGTCGATCTCCACGATGCGGGTGGCCAGCGCGCGCAGGAAGCGGCGGTCGTGGGTGACGAACACCACCGAGCCGTTCCAGGCCTTGAGGAAGCCTTCGAGCCAGTCGATGGCCTCGATGTCCAGGTGGTTGGTCGGCTCGTCCAGCAGCAGCACATCCGGCGAAGACACCAGCGAGCGCGCCAGCAGCACCCGGCGCTTCATGCCGCCGGACAGGCGCGCGAAGGCGGCATCGCCGTCCAGTTCCAGCCGCGTGAGCGTCTCGGCCACGCGCTGGTCCAGCGCCCAGCCCTCGGCGGCGTCGATGCGCGCCTGCACGCGGGCGAGCGCGTCGGCATCGAAATGCTCGGCATGGCTGATCTGGTGGAACTCGGCCAGCCACTGGCCCAGTGCGCCCAGGCCGCCGGCGACCACGTCGAACACGCTGCCGTCGGCGCCCAGCGGCACCTCCTGTTCCAGCCGCGCGATGCGCACGCCTTGCTGGACGCGGATCTCGCCGTCGTCCGGGCGCAGCTCGCCGGCGATGAGTTTCATGAGGGTGGACTTGCCGGCGCCGTTGCGGCCGATCAGGGCGATACGCTCGCCCGGTTCGATCGCCAGTTCGGCTTTTTCCAGCAACAACGGGCCGCCGACGCTGTAATCGACGTTCTGCAGGGTGATCAAAGGCATGCGCCCATTGTACGTGGGATACGCCCGTGGCCCGCGTCCGCGTTACGCCTCGTCCAGTTCCAGCAGCCGCCGCAGGCTTTGCGACCAGGGCCGCCCGCGGTGGCGGATGCGGTACAGCGGCCGCGACAGCGGCGGCAACACCGTCGACAACGCGACCAGGCGGCCCAGGGCGAGCTGGTCCTGCACCGCGCTGCGCGACAGGCAGGTCAGGCCCAATCCGGCGGCCGCGCCCTGCTTGATCGCCTCGGTGCTGCCCAGCTGTACCCCCTGCTCGAAACCGCCCAGGTGCGGCAACAACGCCTGCTCCACCGATTCACGCGTCCCCGAGCCGACCTCGCGCAGCAGCCATCGCTGTGCGCGCAAGGTCGCCACCGGGATGCGCCGGCGCCGCGCCAGCGGATGGTCGGCGCCGGCCAGCAGCAGCAGCGGGTCCTCGCGCCAGGGCAGCACTTCCAGCTCGCTCTCGTGGCAGGGGCCCTCGATCACCCCGGCATCCACCTCCAACCGCAGCACCGCTTCCACGATCTGCCGCGTGTTGCCGATGCGCAAGGAGACCTCCATCGCCGGCCACTGCGCCAGGCATTGCGCCATGCGCTGGGGCATCAGGTAGTTGCCGATGGTGGTGCTGGCGCCCAGGCGCACGCGTGCTGGCAACGGCCGCCCATCCTGCGCCCCACCGAAGCGATGTTCGATCTGCGCGGCGTCGTCGAGCAGCGCGCGTGCCGGGTCCAGCAGCGCGCGCCCGGTATCGTTGAGCAGTAGGCGCTTGCCGAGGCGGTCGAACAGGGGCGCGCCCAGCGCGGCCTCCAGTTCTGCGAGCGCCGCGCTGGTGGCCGATTGCGACAACGGCAGCCGCGCGCCGGCGGCGGTCGTGCTGCCGGTTTCGGCAATGGCCAGGAAGATCTGCAACTGTCGCAGCGAAAGATGCATGCCGCTTACCTGCCAGACGGGTCATTGTTAACAGGATAATTCGTTTTACGGATAAGCGCGGGAAGCGCAGGCTGCGCCCAGCTTCCGAACCCTTACGCGGTCATGTCCTCGGTCATCGTTGTTGCCCCACCCCGCTTTCCCCTGTTTCCCGGCCTGCTGCTGTGCGCCACCCTCGCCGCGCTCTCGCTGGTCATGGCCCGGCATCCATGGCTGCGCAGCCATGGATTGGGCGCGCTCACGCTGTCCATCGCACTGGGCATGCTGGCCGGCAACACCGTGTATCCGCGCTTCGTGCCCCGGCTGGCGCCCGGCGTGGCGTTCTCCAGGCAACGGCTGCTGCGCCTGGGCGTGGTGCTGTACGGCTTGCGGCTGACGTTCCAGGACGTCGCGCAAGTCGGCATCACCGGCGTGGTGATCGATGCGCTGGTGCTCGCCAGCACGCTGGGCATCGCCGCGTGGTGGGGCCCGCGACGGCTCGGCCTGCCGCGCGAGGCGGCGCTGCTGATCGGCGCTGGCAGCGCGATCTGCGGTGCGGCGGCGGTGATGGCTGCCGCACCGGTGCTGCGCGCACGCAGCGAGCAGGTCGCCGTCGCGGTAGCCACGGTGGTGGTGTTCGGCACGCTGTCGATGGTGGGTTATCCGCTGCTGTATCCCCTCGTTGCCGCCCACCTGCCCGCATTGGCTTCGCCACTGCACTTCGGCGTGTTCACCGGTTCCACCGTGCACGAGGTGGCGCAGGTAGTGGTCGCCGGCCGGGCGATCGACGGACAGGCCGAATCGGCCGCGGTCATCGCCAAGATGGTGCGGGTGATGATGTTGGCGCCGGTGCTGCTCGGGCTCTCGCTGTGGCGCGCACGCGGCACGGGCCAGGGCATGCGCGGCCTGCAGGTGCCATGGTTCGCCTTCGCTTTCCTGGCGCTGACCGCGGCCCACTCGCTGTGGCCGCTGCCCGCGGCATGGCACGCACCGGCGACGTGGCTGGACGACAGCCTGCTGGCCATGGCGATGGCCGCCCTCGGCTTGTCGACCCACGCCGGTGAATTGCGCCGTGCCGGCCTGCGCCCAGTGCTGCTGGGCGCCGCCCTGCTGGGGTGGCTGGTGCTGGGCGGGGCGGCCATCAACCTGGGCGTGCGCGCCTTGTCGGGCTGAAACCGCCCGACGGGCACGGCAGCGGCGCATCTGCGAAAATGCGCCATGACTGACTTCGCTTCCCTGCCGCTCTCGCCGGCATTGGCCGCCGGCATCGACGCCCTCGGCTACACCACCCTCACCCCGATCCAGGCGTTGGCCCTGCCCCCGATCCTGGAAGGCCGCGATGTGATCGCCCAGGCGCCCACCGGCAGTGGCAAGACCGCCGCCTTCGGGCTGGGCCTGCTGCAGCGGCTGGACCCGGCGCTGGGCCGCACGCAGGCGCTGGTGCTGTGCCCGACGCGCGAACTGGCCGACCAGGTCGGCCAGCAGCTGCGCAAGCTCGCCACCGGCATCCCCAACCTCAAGCTCAGCGTGTTGACCGGCGGCGTGTCGCTGGAGCCGCAGATCGCCTCGCTGCAGGCGCACGACCCGCTGGTCGTGGTCGGCACGCCCGGCCGCGTGCAGGAGCTGGCACGCAAGCGCGTGCTCAACCTGGGCGCGGTGCGCGGCTTCGTGCTGGACGAGGCCGACCGCATGCTCGACATGGGCTTCGAGGAGCCGATCCGCGAGATCGCCGGGCGTTGCGCCAAGGAGCGGCAGAACCTGCTGTTCTCGGCCACCTTCCCCGACGCAATCCGCGAACTGGCGCGCCAGCTGCTGCGCGAACCGGTCGAGGTCACCGTGGAAGGCGGCCAGAGCGCGCCGCAGATCGAGCACCTGTTCTTCGAAGTGGAACCGGCGCACCGGCAGAAGGCGGTGGCCGGGCTGCTGCTCAAGCACCGGCCGGAATCGGCGGTGGTGTTCTGCAACACGCGCAAGGAAGTGGACGAAGTGGCGAACTCGCTGCAGCAGTTCGGCTTCTCCGCGCTGGCGCTGCATGGTGACCTGGAACAGCGCGACCGCGACGAGGTGCTGGTGCGTTTCGCCAACGGCAGCTGCAACGTGCTGGTCGCCAGCGACGTGGCCGCGCGCGGTCTGGACGTGGAAGGCCTGGCGGCGGTGTTGAACTACGAGCTGCCGACCGACGTGGAGAGCTACCGCCATCGCGTCGGTCGTACCGCGCGCGCCGGCCGGCATGGGCTGGCGCTGAGCCTGGTGTCTTCGCGCGAACTGCCGCGCGCGCAGGCGATTGCCGCAGACCAGGGCCTGGCGTTGTCGCTCACGCGCACGCCGCTGGCCACCGGCAAGCCGCCGGGGTTGCCGCAGGCGCCGATGGTCACGCTGCGCATCGACGGCGGCAAGACCGACAAGCTGCGCGCGGGCGACATCCTCGGTGCGCTCACCGGCGAGGCGGGTTTGTCCGGCGCGGCGATCGGCAAGATCGTGATCCAGCCGACGCGCTCGTATGTGGCGGTCGCACGCGCGCAGGTGGGCAAGGCATTGGCAAAACTGGACGCCGGCAAGATCAAGGGCCGGCGGTTCCGGGTGCGCAAGCTCTAAAGCTTCGAGAAGCCGCGCCCCGAATCACCCTGCTGTTGTAGGAGCGGCTTCAGCCGTGACCCGGGGTGTCATGGGTCGCGGCTGAAGCCGCTCCTACAATGTCGCGTTGCGGGCAGTCCCTTCAGTACGCCAGCGTCGCCACCAGCGGCACCGTATCCGGCCAGCGTGCCCGCGCGCCCAGCGCGGGCAACTCGATCAGCACCGCCGCGCCCAGCACCTCCACTTGCAACTGTCGCGCCAGCGACAGCGCCGCCCGCAGTGTGCCTCCGGTCGCCAGCACGTCGTCCACGATCACTACCCGCGCACCGGCCGGCAAGGCGTCGGCATGCACCTCGATGCAATCGGTGCCGTATTCCAGTGCGTATTCCTGCCGCAGCGTGTGGCCCGGCAGCTTGCCCGGCTTGCGCACCGGCACGAAGCCGCAACCCAATGCCTGCGCCATCGCCGCGCCCAGGATGAAGCCGCGCGATTCAATGCCCAGCACCGCGTCCACGTGCTGCCCGCGCCAAGGCGCGCTCATCGCCGCGATGGCCGCGCCGAATGCTTCGCCATCGGCCAGCAACGGCGTGATGTCCTTGAAGACGATGCCCGGCTTGGGGAAGTCGGCGATGTCGCGCAGGCGCGCGGTCCAGGGAAATTCGCTCATGGAAGTCTCAGGAACTGCAGGAAAGCATCGAACAGCCGGCTCGTTCGCGGGCCCATTCCGGGCGTCGGCGGGCGTAGGCTTCGCGCCCGGGCTGGTCGTCGTAGGGATGGCGCAACACCTCCAGCCATTGCGACAGCGCCGCGGTATCGCCCTGCGCCACGCGGTCGATGGCTTCCTGCGCCAGCCAGTTGCGCGGCACGTAGCGCGGGTTGGACAGGCGCATGATCTCGCGGCGCTGCGCGGCCGGCAGCGCATCGGCCCGCACGCGCGCGGCGTAGCGCTGCAGCCAACCGGCCAGCGCGACGCTATGCGCATCCCGCTTGGCATCGTTGTAGAACGCAGCCTCCAGCGGCTGCAGCGTCGGCGCTTCGACGTCGAGGTCGATCAGGCCGCGGAAGGTCAGCGTCATGTCCATCTCGGCCTGCTGCATCAGCGTGCGCAGGTCTTCCATCAACGCCAGCTCGGCATCGCCGCCCTCGCCCAGCCCCAGCTTGGCGGCGGCGTGCTCGCGTTCGCGGCGGCGGTAACGCTGCACGAAGCGGTCCAGGCCGTCCTGCAACGCCGAGACATCGGCGAACAGCGGCGCCAGCGCCTGCGCCAGCCGGCCCAGGTTCCAGTACGCCACCTGCGGCTGGGTGCCGAAGCGGTAGCGGCGGCCGCTGGCGTCGGTGGTATTCGGCGTCCAGTCGGGGTCGTAGTCCTCCAGCCAGCCGTAAGGGCCGTAGTCCAGCGTCAGGCCGAGAATGGACATGTTGTCGGTGTTCATCACGCCGTGCACGAAGCCCACGCGCATCCAGTGCGCAACCATGTCGGCGGTGCGCTCGCACACCTGCCCGAACCATTCGGCATCGCGCGCGGCGCCCTGGCCGCTGAGCTCGGGAAAATCGCGTGACAGGGTGAAATCGGCAAGCTGGCGCAGCAGCGCGGTATCGCCGCGCGAGGCCGGCAGCTCGAAACTGCCGAAGCGGATGAAGGAAGGCGCCACCCGACACACCAGGGCGCCCGGCTCGGGCTTCGGATGGCCGTCGTAGAACATGTCGCGCACCACGGCCTCGCCACTGCCCACCAGGCACAGCGCGCGCGTGGTGGGCACGCCGAGGTGGTGCATGGCCTCGCTGCAGATGAACTCGCGCAGCGAAGAGCGCAGCACGGCGCGGCCGTCGGCGCCGCGCGAATACGGCGTGCGCCCCGCGCCCTTGAGCTGCAGTTCGTGGCGCGCGCCGTCGGTGCCGACCAGTTCGCCCAGGCTGATCGCCCGGCCATCACCCAGCTGCCCGGCCCAGTGCCCGAACTGGTGGCCGACATAGTTCGCCGCCCACGGCGTCATGCCCGGCCACAGCGCGTTGCCCCCGAATACCTGCGCGAAGTCCGGGTCGGCGATATCGTCGGGGTCCAGTCCGAGCGCGGCGGCCACTTCACGCGAATGACCCAGCAATTGCGGCGCGCGCACCGGCGTCGGCATGACCTGCGACCAGGCCGCGCCGAGCACCTCGCGCACGCGCGGGCCGGTGTCCGGATCGCCCGGCAGTTCGTGGACGAAACGATTGTCGAAACGCGCGCTCACGCCGATCCGCCGGCCAGGGCGAACGGTCCGCCCTGGTTCAACGCGGCCTGGTACGCGGGCCGGGCTTCGATGCGGGCGATGAAATCGCGCAGCTTCGGATACGCGCCCAGCCCGCCGCCACGCGCGGCGGCCGCCTGCACGGGGAAACTCATCTGGATGTCGGCGGCGGTAAAGCGCTCGCCAGCGAACCAGCCATCGTGGGCGAGCTGTGACTCCATCCAGTCCAGGTGAAGCTTCACCTGCGGGCCGATGAAGCGCTTCATCGCCTTGTCGACGATGCGGTGGGCGATGGGGCGGGCGAAGAACGGCATCGGCGCCTGGCGCAGGCGCTGGAACACCAGCGTCATCAGCAACGGGGGCATCGCCGAGCCTTCGGCGTAGTGCATCCAGTAGCGAAAGCGCAGGCGCTCGGGCGAATCGACCGGGCGCGGGGTCGGCGAAAGCACGCGCTCGGTGTCGTAGCGCTCGGTGAGGTAATCGAGGATGGCGCCGGATTCGGCGAGCACGTGTTCGCCGTCGGTCAGCACCGGCGACTTGCCCAGCGGATGGATCGCCCGCAATGCCGGCGGCGCCAGCAGCGTGGCCGGGTCGCGCTCGTAGCGCACGATCTGGTACGGCAAGGCCAGTTCCTCCAGCAGCCACAGCACGCGCTGGGAACGGGAGTTGTTGAGGTGATGGACGGTGATCATGGGGGCGCCACGCGGGGGAGGCCCATGATGGTAGCCGGCACCACCGAAGGGCGGCGTCAGCCTGGCGCGGGCCGCAAACGAAAAACGCCGGGAGCTTGCGCCCCCGGCGTTCTGGCTACCTTGCGGTGGCGGGCGGGATTAGACCGCCTGCACCTGGTCAGCCTGCATGCCCTTCTGGCCCTGCACGGCGACGAAGGTCACCTTCTGGCCTTCCTGCAGCGACTTGAAGCCGTTGCCCTGGATGGCGCGGAAGTGCACGAACAGGTCCGGGCCGCTTTCCGGGGTGATGAAGCCAAAACCCTTGGCGTCGTTGAACCACTTCACGGTACCGCTCTGACGATCAGACATTACTAACTCCTGGAACATTGAATGGATCGCGGCCACCGAGAAGCCGATGACCGAGACTGTTTTGCAGGCGTTGGTAAAGCGCACACGTTGAAGCGGATCGGATGATCAACCGCACGGCCACGATTCACGGTGACCGCTAGCAAACACAGTGCTGCGGACGATACTCGGCTTTTCCCCAAAAAGCGACTGCCAACCTATTCATCTTCTGCGACGTTCAGCCAATTTCGCCGGCCCATTAGAATAGCCTGGATGAATACGCCCGCTCCCACCCGGATCTGGGTCGACGCCGATGCCTGCCCGGTGCCGATCCGCGAGATCATTTTCCGCGCCGCGGCCCGCACGAAGGTGGAGACCTGGCTGGTCGCCAACCAGTGGCTGCGCACCCCGCCCGGCCCGTGGCTCAAGAGCCTGCAGGTGCCCGGTGGCGCGGATGCGGCCGACGACGCCATCGTCGAAAGGCTGGCGGCGGGCGACCTGGTCATCACCCAGGACATCCCGCTGGCGGCCCGCGCCCTGGAGGGCGGCGCCCAGGCGATCAGCCCGCGCGGGGAGCGCTTCACCGCCAACAACATCGCCGAGCGGCTTTCAGTGCGGGACTTCATGGCCGAACTGCGCGGCGCCGGCGTGCAGACCGGCGGCCCGTCCGCCCTGCATGCGCGCGACCGCCAGGCCTTCGCCAACGAACTGGACCGCTGGCTGGCGCAACGCCGGGCCTGACGCCGGCCCGGGCAGCGGCAGGCGCGTAGAATGGCCGCCCTTTACCCGGCAACCCCCATGGCCCTCACCGCCACCGTTCGCAAGGCCGAGCTGCAGATCAGCGACATGGATCGCGGCTACTACGCCACCCACAACCTCACCCTGGCCCAGCACCCGTCGGAGACCGACGAGCGGCTGATGCTGCGCCTGCTGGCGTTCGCGATGTTCGCCGACGAGCGCCTGCAGTTCGGCCGCGGCCTGAGCAGCGACGACGAGCCGGACCTGTGGCGCCACGACTACGGCGGCGAGATCGAGCAGTGGATCGACCTGGGGACGCCGGACGAATCGCGCGTGCGCAAGGCCTGCAACCGCGCCCGCGAGGTCATCGTGCTGGCCTATGGCGGCCAGGCGGTGGAAACCTGGTGGAAGAAGAACGGCGCCGCCCTGGCCCGGCATCGCCAGCTGCGGGTGATCGAGATCGACCCGGAGACCGTCGAGGCCCTCGGCCGGCAGATCCAGCGCAGCATGCGCTTCAACGTGCTTATCCAGGACGGTGAAATCCAGCTCCTGGGCGAGCACGACAGCGTGGACGTCCGCCCGATCGAGCGCACCGCCGCCGCATGAGCGTGATCGACTGCGACGTGCTGGTCATCGGTGCCGGCGCGGCCGGGCTGATGACCGCGCTCACCGCCGGCCAGCGCGGCCGGCGGGTGCAGGTGATCGACCACGCCAACAAGGTCGGCAAGAAGATCCTGATGTCCGGCGGCGGGCGCTGCAATTTCACCAACACCGGCACCACCCCCGCCAACTTCCTTTCGGCCAACCCGCACTTCTGCAAATCGGCGCTGGCGCGTTTCAGCCCGGGCGACTTCATCGAGATGGTCGAGCGCCACGGCGTGGCCTACCACGAGAAAGAACTGGGCCAGCTGTTCTGCGACGTCTCCTCCAAGTTGATCGTCAAGCTGCTGCTGGACGAATGCCAGGCCGCCGGCGTGCAGGTCCGCACCCACTGCGCGGTCGGGAAGGTCGAACGCGGCGCCGACGGCTTCCGCGTGGACACCGCGCAGGGCCGCTTCCATGCCGCCTCGGTGGTGGTAGCCACCGGCGGGCTGTCGATTCCCAGCCTGGGCGCGACCGGCTTCGGCTACGAGCTGGCGCGCCAGTTCGGCCACGAAGTGCTGCCGACCCGTGCAGGGCTCGTGCCGCTCACGCTCTCCGGCAAGCACCAGGAACGCCTGCAGGACCTGGCCGGTGTCGCCCTGCCGGTGGAGGCGCGCTGCAACGGGCGCAGCTTCCGCAACGCGCTGCTGTTCACCCATCGCGGGGTCAGTGGCCCGTCGATCCTGCAGATCTCCTCCTATTGGCAGCCCGGCGACGACCTGCGCCTGGACCTGCTTCCCGGCGAGGATGCCGAAAGCTGGCTGCGCGAACTCAAGCGCACCCACGGCGCCTCGGAACTGCGCAACGCCCTGGCCGAACGCCTGCCCAAGCGGCTGGCGCAACGCCTGTGCGAGCTGTGGCTGCCCGACAAGCCGGTGCGCCAGCTCGACGAACGCGAACTGCGCGCCGCCGCCGCGACCCTGCGCGATTGGCCGCTGGTGGCCAGCGGCACGGAAGGCTACCGCACCGCCGAGGTCACCCTGGGCGGCGTGGCGACGGATGCGGTGTCCTCTTCCACCATGGAATCGCGTCGGGTGCCGGGGCTGTATTTCGTCGGCGAAGTGCTCGATGTGACCGGCTGGCTCGGCGGCTACAACTTCCAGTGGGCGTGGGCCTCCGGCCACGCCGCCGGCCTGGCCGCCTGAGCCCGCCGGGGCGACCGGCATCGCAGCCCCGGGCCGCGCGCATGGACGGCGCCCTGCGGCATCGTGTATTACAGCGGGTCATGGATCCTGGGGATATGCGTGGACCTTGTGCCGGACGGCTCCCCCGGGCCGACCGGCGCCACGCTGCGCGCGCGGTTGCGCAGGCCTTCCCCGGGTTCCTGGCCATGCCCCACCCTGTTCCCCGGAATCCCTGAATGCAGAACGGCAAAGACCTCACCCTCCGCCTGATGATCGTCGATGACAGCGGCGAAAGCGCCGAGGGCATCGTCACCACCCTGCGCAACAGCGGCATCGCCGTGCGCCCCTCGCGTCCGCAGACCCAGGAAGACCTTGCGGCGATGTTGTCCGGGCAGATCGACCTGGTGCTTGCCTCGCACTCGCGCGAACTGCCGCTGGGCGCGGTGCAGCAGGCGCTGGCGCGCAGCGGCAAGGACGTGCCGCTGGTGCTGCTGACCGACCGCATCGACGAGAACGAATGGGTGGAGGCAGCCGGCCACGGCATCCGTGCCATCGCCCTGCGCCAGCGTCCCGAGCACCTGCTCGGGGTGGTGCGCGCGGAAATGACCGACCTGCACGCGCGCCGCGGCCTGCGTAGGATCGAGGCGCAGATGCGCGAGACCGAGCGCCGCTGCGACGCCCTGATCGCCTCCTCGCGCGATCCCATCGCCTACGTCCACGAAGGCATGCACATCCGTGCCAACGAGGCGTACCTGGAGATGTTCGGCTTCGAATCGTTCGAGGACGTGGAGGGTATCTCGCTGCTGGACCTGATCGCCGCGCAGCACGTGGAGGACTTCAAGCAGCTGCTGAAGTCGATGAGCAAGGGCGAGGCGCCGCCGCCGCAGTACAAGGTGGATGCGCGCAGCCTGGAGGGCGACACCTTCCCGGCGACGATGGAATTCGCCACCGCCACCTACGAGGGCGAGGCCTGCGTGCAGGTGGTGTTCCGCCGCCGCGAGGAATTCGACCCCGAACTGGCACGCGAGGTGGAAGACCTGCGCCAGCGCGACCCGGTGACCGGCCTGCTCAACCGCCCCACCTTCATGGTGGCGCTGGAAGACGCGGTGACCCAGGCCAGCCGTGGCGACCCGCAGTATGGTTTCCTGCTGGTGGAGCCGGACCACTACACCCGCATCCTGGCCGACATCGGCCTGGATTCGGCCGACGCATTGATTTCCG
This sequence comes from Pseudomonadota bacterium, assembly GCA_023386795.1. Classification (GTDB taxonomy): domain Bacteria; phylum Pseudomonadota; class Gammaproteobacteria; order Xanthomonadales; family Xanthomonadaceae; genus Stenotrophomonas_A. The sequence continues at coordinate 9,364 of JAEWJB010000069.1, read as the reverse complement.
CGCTGGCCGCGCACCTGGCCGCGCACGTGGAAGGCGACATGCGCACGGCGCGCTTCGGCGAGAACAGCTTTGCCGTGCTGCTGGCCGGCGACCACCACCGCACCAGCGCGCTGGCCGACAAGCTGCGCGCGGCGTTCGCGCAGCATGTCTTCAGCGTGGGCGAGCGCTCGGCCACGGTGACGGTGAGCATCGGCGGCGTGCAGATCGGCGAGAAGATCGCCAGCATCGGCCAGGTGCTGCAGCGCGCGACCGAGGCGGTGCGCGCGGGCAGCGAGCTGGGCGGCAACGGCGTGCACATCTTCGACCCGGGCGCGGTGGATCGCGCCGAGGAAGAGCGTATCCAGCGCTGGATCGAACACCTGCACGAAGCCTTGGTCGGCAATGGCTTCCTGCTGCACTTCCAGCCGGTGCTGCACCTGATGGGCGAACCGATCGAGCTGTACCAGGCGTTCCTGCGCCTGGAACGCAACGGCGAGCTGATTTCCCCGGCGACGTTCATGGCGATCGCCGAAGAGCACGCGATGATCGCCGACATCGACCGCTGGGTGATCCGCGAGGCGATCCGCACGCTGGCCGAGCGCCAGCGCACCGGCCATGCGACCCACCTGCTGGTGCGCATCGGGCCGGCGGCTTACTCGGACCCTCGCACCGTGGCGCTGATCCGCCAGGAACTGCAGGCGCACGGGGTGCCGGGCGAGCGGCTGTGGTTGCAGACGCCGGAGTCGAAGGTGTTCACGCACCTGCGCAATGCGCAGCAGTTCCTGGCCGAGGTGGGTGCACTGGGTTGCAAGCTGGGCCTGGAGCAGTTCGGCTCGGGGCTGGATTCTTTCCAGTTGCTGTCGCACTTCCAGCCGTCGTTCCTGAAGCTGGACCGCGGGCTGACGGCCGAGGCCGTGCAGGGCAAGGAGAGCCAGGAGAAGATCCGCGAGATCACCGGGCGCGCGCAGCCGGAAGGCATCATGACGCTGGTGGAGTTCGTGGGCGACGCGGCTTCGATGAGCCTGTTCTTCAATGCCGGGGTGGACTACGTGCAGGGCGACTTCATCGGGCCGGCCGGGCCGGGGATGACGTACGAGTTCTGATTCCGGGCGTCGCGCGAGGGTAACGGGGGGGCTTCGGAGCGAAGCAAAAAAAGCCCGCCATTGGCGGGCTTTTTCCGTGCGGCGGTTAGACCACCGTGGCGTTCGCCGACTTCAGCGCGGCGATGCGCTCGGGCAGCGGCGGGTGGCTCATGAACAGCTTGCGCAGGCCCTGGCCCATGCCACCGGCAATGCCGAAGGCTTCCACCTGCGCCGGCAAGGTGCTCTGGCCGTGGTTCAACGACAGGCGCTCCAGTGCGGCGATCATCTTCTGGCGGCCCGCCAGATGCGCGCCCCCCGCGTCGGCGCGGAATTCGCGGCGACGCGAGAACCACATGGCGATCATCGTGGCGAACAGGCCGAAGACCAGTTCGAGCACCATCACGATGGCGTAGTAGGCCAGGCCGCGGCGGCCGTCCTCGCGGTTGCCCGAGAGGTAGGTGTCCACCACGCCGCCGACGATGCGCGCCAGCACGATCACGAAGGTGTTGAGCACGCCTTGCAGCAGCGCCATGGTCACCATGTCGCCATTGGCGACGTGGCTCACTTCATGGCCCAGCACCGCTTCGGCCTCGTCCTGGCTCATGTTCTGCAGCAGGCCGGTGGAGACGGCCACCAACGCGTTGTTGCGGTTGGCGCCGGTGGCGAAGGCGTTGATCTCCGGACCCTCATAGATGGCCACTTCCGGCATGCCGATGCCCGCGGCCTGCGCCTGGCGACGCACGGTCTCCACCAGCCAGCGCTCGGTCGGGGTACGCGGCTCGGTGATGACCTGCGCGCCGGTCGCCCGCTTGGCCATGAACTTGGACAGCAGCAGCGAGATGAGCGAGCCACCGAAGCCGAAGATCGCCGCCATCACCAGCAGGCCGCCCGTGTTGGCCGGGTTGACGCCGAGCAACGACATCACGAAGCCGGCGAGCACCAGCACGGCGAGGTTGGTCAACAGGAACAACGCGATACGACTGAACATGGAAGCACCGGCTCCGCGGGACTTTGAAAGGGGAACGAGGGCCAATCTGCGGTGCGGCCAACTTGAAATCAAGCAACAACCTGAAAGACGATTCAGCCTTCCATGACAGTCCCTGCCTACCGCGGCCGCTTCGCGCCCTCGCCCACCGGTCCGCTGCACTACGGTTCGCTCTATGCGGCGTTCGGCAGCTGGCTGCTCGCGCGCCACCATGCCGGCGAGTGGTGGGTGCGCGTGGAGGATATCGACCCGCCCCGCGAGGTGCCCGGCGCGGCGCAGGCGCAGTTGCGGACGCTGGCGGCATTCGGGCTGGTGTCCGACGCGCCGGTCGTGCGCCAGAGCGAGCGCCATGACCTGTACGCCGCGGCGCTGGCGCAACTGGTCGCGGCGGGCTCGGCGTTCGCATGCACATGCAGCCGTTCCGAACTGGCCGCCGACGCCGGCATCCACCATCGTTGCCTGCATGCGCCGGATGACCGCCCGCCGGCCTGGCGCCTGCGCGTGTCGTCGCCGTGCGCAGTCGCTTTCGACGACGGCCTGCAGGGTCGCGTCACGCAAGACGTCTACGCGCAGGTGGGCGACTTCGTGCTCAAGCGCGCCGATGGCTACTGGGCCTACCAGCTGGCCGTCGTGGTGGACGATGCCGCGCAGGGCATGACCGACGTGGTGCGCGGTGCCGACCTGCTCGACTCCACGCCGCGGCAGATCCTGCTGCAGCAGGCGCTCGGCCTGCCCACGCCGAACTACCTGCACCTGCCGCTGGTGGTCGACGCGCAGGGCCGCAAGCTCTCCAAGTCCGAGGCTTCGCGGCCCCTGGACGATGCCGACCCCCTGCCCGCCCTGCGCCTGGCCTGGCGCGATCTGGGCCAGGATCCGCGGCGGCTGCCGGCCAGCGGTGCACGCCAGTCGCTGCTGGCCGCGGCGGTCGCGGGGTTCGATCCTGCACGCCTGCCGCGCCGGCTGCCCGCGGCGGGCGGCTGAGGCGCGGGCACGGCGCCGTTTCCTTGTCTAGAATCGAACCATTCCTTTCCTGTTCGGAGCATCCATGACATCCCGCGTCGCGCTGGTCACCGGCGGCACCGGCGGCATCGGTACCGCCATCTGCAAGCGCCTGGCCGACCAGGGCCACCGGGTGGCGACCAACTACCGCAACGAGGAAAAGGCGCGCGCCTGGGAACAGCGCATGCAGGCCGCGGGTTACCAGATCGCGCTGTTCAAGGGGGACGTGGCTTCTTCCGAACACGCCAAGGCGCTGATCCACGACGTGGAGGCCGCCCTGGGCCCGGTGGAGATCCTGGTCAACAACGCCGGCATCACCCGTGACACCACCTTCCACCGCATGAGCGCCGAGCAGTGGCACGAGGTGATCAACACCAACCTCAATTCGGTGTTCAACGTCACCCGCCCGGTCATCGAGGGCATGCGCAAGCGTGGCTGGGGCCGGGTCATCCAGATCAGCTCGATCAACGGCCTCAAGGGCCAGTACGGCCAGGCCAACTACGCCGCGGCCAAGGCCGGCATGCATGGCTTCACCATTTCGCTGGCGCGCGAGAACGCGGCGTTCGGCATCACCGTCAACACGGTGTCGCCCGGCTATGTCGCCACCGACATGGTGATGGCCGTGCCCGAGGAAGTGCGCGCCAAGATCGTGGCCGACATCCCCACCGGCCGCTTGGGCAAGCCGGAAGAGATCGCCTATGCGGTGGCGTTCCTGGTGGCCGAGGAAGCGGCGTGGATCACCGGCTCCAACCTGGACATCAACGGCGGCCACCACATGGGCTGGTAAGCCGCGCAGCGGCGTGGCCGCCCGGCCATGCTGCATGGTTCAGGTGCAGCATGAAAAACCGCGCAAGCTCATGCTGCGCAACATTTTTTCGCCCGCAAGCCCCATCCCCCCTGACTTCCGGCGGTTGCAAGCACTGTTGCACTGCGCCATCCTGCGCACACACCGGACCGAGTGACTGCTTTCATGGCTGCACTTCGCATCATCAAGAAGTATCCCAACCGTCGCCTCTACGACACCGAGATCTCCAGCTACATCACCATCGAGGATGTGCGCCAGCTCATCATCGACGGCGAGGATTTCGAGGTCCGCGACGCCAAGAGTGGCGAAGACCTGACCCGTTCGGTCCTGCTGCAGATCATCGCCGACCAGGAATCGGACGGCGAACCGATGCTGTCCACCCAGCTGCTGAGCCAGATCATCCGCTTCTACGGGGATTCGCTGCAGGGCTTCATGGGCAACTACCTTGAACGCAGCATGCAGGTATTCCTGGAACAGCAGCAGCAATTCCGCCAGCAGATGGGCAACCTGCTCGGCCAGACGCCGTGGGCGATGATGAACCAGCTCACCGAGCGCAACCTGGAGCTGTGGCAGGAATTCCAGCGCAATTTCGGCGCCGGCTTCGGCCGTGGCCCGTCGGGCGGCACGGGCACTGGCACCGGTACGGGCAACCCGTCCGCCGGCCCGACCGCCGCCGCCGGCAGCAAGACGCGCCGCTGAGCCGCTCCCGCGCAGGAGCCGCGCCTGCGCTGCTCCTGCTTCGCTGTAGGAGCGGCTTCAGCCGCGACCGCGGGAATCATCGAAAGCAACGCCACCCGCGGAAGTAGGTCGCGTCGCGGCTGAAGCCGCTCCTACAGTGCGGAATCAGCGGTGGCCACGCGTTCGACCTGGTAGCCGCGCGCGCGCAGCTTCTCCACCACGCCGTCCTCGCCCAGCAGGTGCAAGGTGCCTACCACCACCAGCGTGGTGCCCTGCCCCGGCTGCAGGTAGCGCTCCAGCTTCGGCACCCAGCGATCGTTGCGGGCCACGTTGATGTTGCGATACAGCGCCGGGTATTGGCGCTTCATGTCCAGCGCCATCTCCGACCACATGCGCCTGGCATCGCCCGCGCGCCATGCATCGTGCAGCGCGCGCGTCTGCTGGTTGCCTTCGCGGGCGTCGTCCAGCGCCTCGGCCAACATCTGCCGCTGTTCTTCCAGCGACATGCCATCCAGCAGCGCGATCTGCTCGGCTGCCGTCTCCAGGCCCCCGGTCGGCTTGCCCGCCTGCTCCGCCAGCCGCATGAAGTGCTGGTCCAGGCCCAGCGAAGGGTCCAGGCCCTGCGTGGCCATCTCCGACAGGCTCACGCTCAAGCCGACGAACCACACCTCCAAGCCGGACAGCGCCTCCACCGACATGCCATGAGCGGCCGCATACGCCTGCAACGCCGACCACTGCGCCGGCGAAAGGTCATCGCGCAGGGTGCGCCCGTCGGTGCGCGTGGCGGCCTGCAGCATCTGCGCGGCCAGCGCCGGCGATTGCACCTGCTCGGCGGGCAATTCGAAGATCACCCGCGTGGACTTGGCGAACGCGGCATCCACCTGCGCTGCAAGCGGATAGTCGTCCGGTTTGAGCAGGTGAAACGAACCGAGCAGGTAAAGGCTGCTGCCATCGCGCGCGCTGACCTTCCACAGCAACGGCGTCGGCGGCGCCTTGCCCGCCGCCCCGGCCAGCGGAACGGCCAGCGCCACCCCCACCAGCAGCAAGCCGAGCAGTGAAGCACCGAGCCAACGCGCGAAACGGCTTTTCATCGATCAATCCGGATGGTGGTAGGTCTTTTCGCCCGCTTCCACCAGAAGGTCCATCCGGTTTTCCGGCGGCGGCAGCGGGCAGGTGGCGAAGGCGGTGAACGCGCAAGGCGGGTTGTAGGCGCGGTTGAAGTCGATCACCACGTGGCCTTGCGCGTCCGGCGCGCCGACATCGAGGAAACGCCCGGCCGAATAGCTGCCGTGGCCGCTGGTGCGGTCGGCGAAGACCACGAACAGGTCGCGGCCCGGCTCGCCGATGGCTTCCAGCCGGTAGGTCTGGCCGTTGCGCTCGAACTCGATGGCGCCGGCGTTGGGCTGCTCGGTGACCAGGCTGGTGATGTCCACCACCGGCAGCGTCTTGCCGACGTCGTGCGGCACGAAGCGCGCCTGGATGCGCCAGGACGGATCGGCCGGCCAGTAGTCCAGGCCGCGGAAGCCGGTATGGGTCGGCGCATCGGCATGGCGCACGCGCAGCGCGCGCCGATCGCCGCGCTGGATCAGCGTCATCAGGCCCTTGCCTTCGTCGAAGCCAATGACCGTGGGGGTTTCGTCGTGGTCGCTGTAAAAGCGCACCTTGCCAGTGAGCGGCTTGCCGTCCACGGTGAGCGGCACGCCCTTCTCCGGCACGAACCAGACCTGGTCGCCGACCACCTGCACCATGCCCATCTTCTCCGGCCCCACCGCCAGCCGGATGCCGCTGGTGCTGCCGCTGCCGATGTAATGCGCCTTCAGTTCCAGCCAGTGCAGGCCCACCAGCGTGGTCCAGCCATCCGGCTTGCGCAGCTCGGCCAGGCGCTCGTCGCGCCATACCTGGTTGTCGGCGAGGAACTGCGGATCGGCCGTCACCGCCTTTTGTTGTGCCGCGCCCCCGGGCGCGTCGTTGTTGCCCCCGCAGCCGGCCAGCCACGCCAAGGCGAGCAGCCAGCCCCACTTCCCCCCATTGCGCACACTCATCAACGCCCCCGTAAGAACCAACGATCGATTTCCGCCAACGAAAAGCGCGCCCAGGTCGGGCGGCCATGGTTGCATTGCCCCGAACGCTCGGTGGCTTCCATGTCGCGCAGCAGGGCGTTCATTTCCGGCAACGTGAGCCGGCGGTTCGCCCGCACCGCGCCATGGCAGGCCATGGTGGAAAGCAGTTCGTCGCGGGCACCGGCGACGCGGCGCGTCTGCCCATGCTCGCGCAGGTCCGAGAGTACATCGCGCAGCAGTGCCTCGGGCTCGGCCTGTGCCAGCAGTGCGGGAATGCTGCGTACATGCAGCGATTGCGGCCCGGCGCGGGTGACCTCGAAACCCAGCGCGGCAAGTGTCTCGGCCTCGCGTTCGGCCACATCGGCCTCGCGTTCGCCGACCATCATCGTGATCGGCACCAGCAACGGTTGCGCGTGCAGGCCGATGCCATCGTGGGCGCCCTTGAGGCGCTCATAGCCGATACGCTCGTGCGCGGCATGCATGTCCACCACGATCAGGCCTTCGGCGTTCTCGGCCAGGATGTAGATGCCGTGCAGCTGCGCGATGGCATAGCCCAATGGCGGCACGCCGGCATCGGCGGATGTCTGCGGCAGGCCCGCCTGGTCGACCGGCATCGGCGGCACCGGCTGGTTCAGCGAAGCGCCACCCGAAGCGCCATACAGCGCCGCGTAGGCGCCCGGGGCTTCGTCAACGCGCAGGCCCAGCGGCGACTGCGCCGGGCGCCAGTCGCGAAAGCCGCCCTCACCGCCGGACAACGCCATCGCCGCGGCCGGCGGCGTGCTGCCCGGCGCGAGCGTGGACATGGTCGCCGGCTGCGTGGTGGCGGCACCGGCGCGGGTCTGCGCGAGGGCGTCCTGCAAGGTGCGGTAGACGAAATCGTGGATCAGCCGCGAATCGCGGAAGCGCACCTCGTGCTTGGCCGGATGCACGTTGACGTCCACGCGCGTGGGATCCAGTTCCAGGAACAGCACGTAGGCCGGCTGGCGGCCGTGGTAGAGCACGTCGCCGTAGGCCATCTTTACCGCATGGGCCACGCTGCGGTCGCGCACCGAACGGCCGTTGACGTACAGGTACTGCTGGTCGGCGCTGGCACGCGAGTAATGCGGCTGCGATATCCAGCCATGCAGGCGCAAGCCGGCGCCGCTGTGGTCCACGCGCAGCGACTGGCGGGCGAAGTCATCGCCCAGCGTCTCGCCCAGGCGCGCGTCCGAATACAGGTCGCCGGGGCGGTAACGCCGCGAAGGCTTGCCGTTGTGCGACACGCGCAGCTCGATGTCCGGCCGCGCCAGCGCCAGCGAGCGCAGCCATTCCTCGATGTGGCCCAGCTCGGTGCGTTCGGCGCGCAGGAACTTGCGCCGCGCCGGCACGTTGTAGAACAGCTCGCGCACTTCCACCGTGGTGCCCGGTGCGTGCGCGCGCGGCTGCACCTCGCCCACGCGCCCGCCGTCGACCTGCAATGCCGAGCCGTGCTCGGCGTGGGCCTGGCGCGAGACCAGGGTAAAGCGGCTGACCGAGGCAATCGACGGCAACGCCTCGCCACGGAAACCCAGCGTGGCCACCGCTTCGAGGTCGTCGAGCGAGGCGATCTTGCTGGTGGCGTGGCGCGACACCGCCAGCGGCAGTTCCTCCGGCGCGATGCCCGCGCCGTCGTCGCGGATGCGGATCAGCCGCACGCCGCCTTCTTCCAGTTCGATGTCCACGCGCCGTGCACCGGCATCGATGGCGTTCTCGACCAATTCCTTGACCACCGACGCAGGTCGTTCGACCACCTCGCCGGCGGCGATCTGGTTGACCAGGATGTCCGGCAACTGGCGGATCGTCATGGCGTCCACCGGGCGGATTGGCGTGGGAAGAGAAGCTGCGGGGCGATCAGGGGCACGGCGTTCGGCGCCGCGGGGCGCCGTCTTCATCGAGACAGCGCAGATGATAGCCGAGCTTCAGCGGCTGCCGCCGGCCACCGTGCCGGCGGCCGCATCCATTTCCGCCTGCGCGCGCGCCGCGTACAGCGTGCCCGGCGGCGGCTGGCGGGTGAAGAACGTATTGACGCCATCGAGCACCGCGCCGGCCAGCTTGCGCTGGTAACCCGGGTCGGTGAGGCGGCGCTCTTCATCCGGGTTGGAGATGAAGGCCGTTTCCACCAGCATCGCCGGCATGTCGGACGTGCGCAGCACGGCGAAGTTCGCACGCTCCAGCGACGGCTTGTGGTTGTTGCCGATGTCCTTCAGGCCGCTCAGCACGTGGCCGGCGGCATCTTCGGACGCCTTCATGTGGCCGCTCTGCGCCAGGTCCAGCAGGACGTTGGCCAGCGTGTTCTCGGTCTGCTGCAGGCGCACGCCGCCGACCAGGTCGGCCGCGTTTTCCTTGTCCGCCAGCCAGCGGGCGCGCTGCGAGGAGGCGCCCTTCGTCGACAGCACGTACACCGACGAGCCGCTCGCGCTGCGGTTCTCCGCGGCGTCGGCGTGGATGGAGATGAAGATGTCCGCACCGGCCGCGCGCGCCTTCTTCGCGCGCATCGGCAGCGGGATGAACACGTCGGTATCGCGGGTGAGATAGGCCTTCAGGCCCGGCGTGGCATTGACCTGCCGCGCAAGCTCGCGCGCCACCGCCAGGGTGACGTCTTTCTCGCGCTTGCCGGTCGGGCCGATGGCGCCCGGGTCCTGGCCGCCGTGGCCGGGATCGATGGCCACCACCAGCGGGCGCATGCCCGCCTTCATCTTGATGCGCGAGGCGTCGCTGGGCATGACCGGACGCGGCGGCGGCGCGTCCTCACCCGGTG
>JAEWJB010000012.1 GCA_023386795.1 Pseudomonadota bacterium | reverse complement strand
CTTTTCGGGACCGTAGGCGACATGGATGTCGCCTACGAGCCTCCATGGATGGATTCACGGCGTGTCCCGAAAAGGCCCCGCCCCGCAGGCCGCGCGCAGACCACAAACAGCCGATCAACATCGAAGGCCAACGACCCAACAACACCGCAAGACCCAGGAAAGCCAGCCGCAAGCCCGTAAATCCCGCTATCATTCGCCCGCCCCAGGTGACCTCCCAAGAACAGCTGGCAGGTTTAAACGGGAATCCGGTGCGACGCCGCAAGGCCTCAATTCCGGAGCTGCCCCCGCAACGGTAGGCGAGAGAAGGTCCGCAACACAGCCACTGTGCAGCTGATGCATGGGAAGGCGCGGATTGGCTGGCGAATCCATCGCCCGCGCTCGCGAGCCCGGATACCGGCCCGGAGCGGCGTGACATGCGGTGGGCGATGTCATGGGGCCGGGCCTTTCCCCGTCACCACCACACCCTCCTTCCGCCTGTCCTCTTCCATCGTTCCCGCGCGGGCAGGCGCGGATTAGGAGTGTTTCAGTGCATCGCCACGTGTCGTTGTCCCGTCGCCAGGTCCTGGCGGCGTCTTTGGCCTGTTCGTTGTTCCCCGCCGCCGCGGCCTGTGCCGCCGACGCCCCCCGCGACCTGGACCAGGTCGTCGTCACCGCCTCGCGCACCGCCCAGACCCAGGACCAGGCCCTGGCCCCGGTCACCGTCATCGACCGCGCCGAGATCGAGCGCCGCCAGCCGCAATCGCTGCCGGACTTGTTGCGCGGCGAAGCCGGCATCTCGCTGGCCAACAATGGCGGCGCAGGCAAGGCCACCTCCCTGTTCCTGCGCGGCACCGAGTCGGACCATGTCGTCGTGCTGATCGATGGCGTGCGCATCGGCTCGGCCACCTCCGGCGGCGCCGCGCTGCAGGATATCCCCGTCGAGCAGATCGACCGCATCGAGATCGTGCGCGGCCCGTTCTCCAGCCTGTACGGCTCGGAAGCCATCGGTGGCGTCATCCAGATCTTTACCCGGCGTGCCCGCGGCCCCTTCGAGCCGAATGTCGCGCTCAGCGTCGGCAGCGACAACGCGCGTCGCTACAGCGCCGGGCTCTCCGGCCGTAGCCAGGGCGACCTCGGCGAACGTGGCGGCTGGTACGCCGTGCAAGCCGTGCACGATGAAACCGACGGCATCAACGCCTACACCAACACCGCCTCCCGCTACTACGACCCGGACCGTGACGGCTACCGCAACGACTCGCTAGGCGTGCAGGGCGGTTGGCGCTTCAACCGCCAGTGGGATGCCGAGGTCAACGCGATGCGGGCCGAGAGCCGCAACGAGTACGACGGCAGCGTCGATAACCTGTCCAAGGGCGTCGAGCAGGTCATCGGCGGCCGCGTGCGCTATGCGCCGACCGAGGCTGTCAAGCTCACCGCCAGCGCCGGTACCAGCAGCGAACTCAGCGACACCTACCTCGATGGCCTGTACTCCTCCACCTTCGATACCCGCCGCCGCCTCGGCTCGCTGCAGGCCGATATCAACGCCGGCCCCGGCCTGCTGACCGTCGGCTTCGACTGGCAGCGCGACGAGATCGAGAGCAGCGAAACCTACGACGCCGACCACCGCATCAACCGCGGCGGCTTCGCGCAGTGGCAGCAGACCTTCGGCAGCCAGTCGCTGCAGGCCAGCGTGCGCCGCGACGACAACAGCCAGTTCGGTGGCAAGAACACCGGCAGCCTGCTGTGGGGCTGGAACTTCACCGAGGCCCTGCGCCTGACCGCCAGCTACGGCACCGCGTTCAAGGCGCCGACCTTCAACGAGCTGTACTACCCCGGTTACGGCAACCCGAACCTCGGGCCGGAGACTTCACGCAGCGCCGAACTGGGTCTGCGCGGCGAGCACGGCTGGGGCCACTGGTCGCTCAGCGCATTCCAGACCCGCGTGGATGACCTGATCGCCTACGACGCCGACCTCGTCGACGACGCCCACCCGTTCGGCCAGCCGAACAACGTGGACAAGGCGCGCATCCGTGGCGCCGAGGGAATCTTCTCCACCGAGCTGGCCGGCTGGCAGCTGCAGACGACGTTGACCTGGCTCGACCCGCGCGCCGATGGCAACACCAATCACGGCAACGTCCTGCAGCGCCGTGCGCGCCAGAGCGGGCGGGTGGATGCCGACCGCAGCTTCGGGGCCTTCAGCGTCGGGGCGAGCGTGTTCGGCGCGGGCGAGCGCTACGACAACCTGGCCAACACCGTGCGCCTGCCCGGCTACGGCCTGCTCGACCTGCGCGTGGGCTGGCAGTTCGCCGATGCGTGGAAGCTGAGCCTGTCAGCCAACAACCTGTTCGACCGCGAGTACGAAACCGCGCGCTGGTACGCCCAGCCCGGCCGCAATTACCAGCTGACCCTGCGCTACCATCCGGCGCAGTAACGGGGAGAAATGCCGATGAAGAACCTGCCACGTCCCGCCGCGCACGCGGTGTTGATCGCACTGTTGATCGTGATGACCGCCACGCGCTTCCATCACGTCGGCAGCTGGCTGCACCTGCCGGACGCGACGATGGCGGTGTGTTTCCTCGGCGGCTTCTACCTGCGCCGCTACGCCCTGTACGCCTTGGTGCTGGGCGTGGCGGTGCTTATTGATTACGTGGCGATCCGCCAGCAAGGGATGAGCTTCTTCCAGCACTACTGCGTCACGCCGGCGTACTACGCGCTACTGCTTTCGTACTTCGTGCTGTGGCAGGCGGGTCGCTGGGTGTCTGCACGGCGCGACGGTGGACTGGCGTCGCTCTGGCTCGTCTGGCTGGTCGGGGTAGCAGCCGCGGCGCTCTCCTTCCTGATCTCCAACGGTGCGTTCTACTGGTTCGGCGGTCGTTACCCGGACCCGAACTGGAGCCAGTATTTCGCCCGGGCCGGACAATGGGGACCGCTGTTCGTGCGCACCACCGCCACCTACCTCGCCGTGGCGCTGGCACTGCACTACGCGCTGGGGCGCCTGCGTGGCGCACGCCGCGTGCCGGGCGCGCTGGCATGAGCGCGCAGCCCCCCCGCGACGACGACGCGCATTACCGCGAGCGCGCGCAGCGCAAGAAGGAGCTGGTCGACCGCCGTATCGCGCGCGCCACCATCGACCGGGGCGTGTTCGTGCTCAACACCGGCAATGGCAAGGGCAAGAGTTCCTCGGGCTTCGGCATGCTGGCGCGCTCGCTGGGCCATGGCCTGCAGTGTGGCGTGGTGCAATTCATCAAGGGCAGCTTCGCCACCGGTGAGGAAGCCTTCTTCCGCCGCTTCCCCGACCAACTCGACTACCACGTGATGGGCGAAGGCTTCACCTGGGAAACCCAGGACCGCGCTCGCGACATCGCCGCCGCGCAGGCCGCCTGGGACGTGGCGCGGCGCATGCTGTCCGATCCCGGCTATGACTTCGTGCTGCTGGACGAACTCAACATCGCGCTGGTGAAGGAATACGTGGCGCTGGACGAGGTCATTGCCGCCGTACGCGCGCGGCCCGAGCGCCAGCATGTCGTCATTACCGGCCGCGGCGCACCGGATGCGCTGGTCGAGGTGGCCGATACCGTCACCGAGATGCGCATGGTCAAGCATGCGTTCAAGGCCGGCATCATGGCGCAGAAGGGCATCGAACTCTGAGCATCCGCATGCCATGGCGATGAGCCCGTTCCCGCTGCTGCTGGCAGTGGGCGCAGGCGCGCTGCTGCTCGACCTGCTGCTGGGCGAGCCCAGGCGCGCGCATCCGCTGGTCGGCTTCGGGCGGTGGGCGCAGCGGCTGGCGGCGCATCTGTATCGCGATGATCGCCTCGCCGGCGCGGTGGCATGGGCATTGGCGGTGTTGCCGTGGGTGGCCCTGGCAGCCCTCGTGCAGGGGTGGCTGTGGCGGTGGTCGCCCTGGGCGGCCGCGGCATGGGCCGCGCTCGCACTGTATGCCGCGTTGGGCCTGCGTAGCCTGGGCGAACACGCACAGGCGGTGGCATCCGCGCTGGCACGCCATGACCTGGCCGCCGCGCGCGTGGCGGTGGGGCGCATCGTCAGCCGCGACACGCAGGCGCTGGATGCGCGGCAAGTAGCCGCCGCTGCCACCGAGTCGGTATTGGAGAACGGCAGCGATGCAGTCTTCGCTGCGCTGTTCTGGGGGCTGCTGCTGGGTGCACCCGGCGCGGTGTTGTACCGGCTGTCGAACACGCTGGACGCGATGTGGGGCTATCGCACGCCGCGTTACCTGCGCTTCGGCTGGGCGGCGGCGCGCATCGACGATGTCCTGAACTGGATTCCCGCGCGCCTCACGGCGCTGACCTACGCACTGCTCGGGGCCACCCGATCGGCCTTGCGCTGCTGGCGCACGCAGGCGCCGGCGTGGAAAAGCCCCAACGCGGGGCCGGTCATGGCGGCTGGCGCCGGCGCGCTGCGCGTGCAGCTCGGCGGCGCGGCGCCGTATCACGGGCAATGGCAACCCCGTCCCGCGCTGGGCGAGGGCGCTCCACCCAGTGCGGCCAGCGTGCGGCGCGCACTCTGGCTGGTGCGCGGTGGCGCGGTGCTGTGGTGCGCAGTGCTCGCGGCGTTCTGCGCAGGCGGTGGGCCGTGATGCTCGAACATGGCGGACGCCTGCTGCGCGCCGCGCAGCGCACCGGCATTCCGGCCGCCCAATGGCTCGATCTCTCCACCGGGGTGAGCCCGTGGCCTTGGCCGGTGCCGGCCTTGCCGGCCACCGCGTGGCATCGGCTGCCGGAAGAGGAGGACGGACTGCTGCAAGCGGCCGTCGCCTACTACGGTTCGCCCTCGCTGCTGCCGGTCGCCGGATCGCAGGCCGCCATCCAGGCATTGCCGCTGTTGCGCGCGCGCAGCCGCGTGGGCGTCATCGCGCCGGGCTACAACGAACATGCGCACGCATGGCAACGCGCGGGCCACGACGTGGTCACCGCACCGGCGGATGTCCTGCTGGCCGATGTCGATGCCTTCGAGGTACTGGTGTTGATCCATCCCAACAATCCGGGCGGGGAGTGCTTCACTGCCGACACGTTGCGCGACGCGCACGCCGTATTGGCCGCGCGCGGTGGCTGGTTGGTGATGGACGAGGCCTTCATCGACGCCACGCCAGGCCACAGCCTGTGCCCGGAGGTGGGCGAGGAGGGGCTCATCGTGCTGCGCTCGGTCGGCAAGTTCTTCGGCATGGCCGGTGCGCGTGCCGGCTTCGTCTGTGCGTGGCCGGCCTTGCTCGATGCCCTGCGCGAGCGCCTCGGCCCCTGGACGTTGAGCGGTCCGACGCGCTGGGCCGTGGCCCGCGCGCTCGGCGACCACGCCTGGCAGGAGGCCGCGCGCCCGCGCCTGCAGGCGGCCTCGGGGCGCTTGGCGGCGCTGTTGCGCTCGCGTGGGCTGCCGCCCCATGGAGGCAGTGCGTTGTTCCAGTGGTGCCGCCATCCGCGCGCGGCCGAATTGCACGAGGCCTTGCAACAGCGCGCCGTGCTCATCCGGCTGTTCGACACACCCCCCAGCCTGCGCTTCGGCCTGCCACCGGACGAGGCGGCATTCGAGCGTCTTGATGAGGCCCTGCGCGGGCTCGCCCCATGAGCGCGCACGTGCTCATGGTGCAGGGCTGCACCTCCGACGCCGGCAAGAGCACGCTGGTGGCCGCGCTGTGCCGCTGGCTGCATCGTCGCGGCGTGGACGTGGCACCCTTCAAGCCGCAGAACATGGCGCTCAATGCCGCGGTGACCGCCGACGGTGGCGAGATCGGCCGCGCGCAGGCGGTGCAGGCCCAGGCCTGCGGGCTGGCCCCACATACCGATTTCAACCCGGTGTTGCTCAAGCCGCAAAGCGACACGGGCGCGCAGGTGATCCTGCATGGGCGGGTGGCGGCCACGCTCGACGCGGTGGCGTACCACGACTACAAGCGCATCGCCCGCGAAGCGGTGATGGCCTCGCACGCCCGCCTGGTCGCACGCCATCGCGTGGTGATGGTGGAGGGCGCCGGCAGTCCGGCCGAGATCAACCTGCGTGCCAACGACATTGCCAACATGGGCTATGCCGAAGCGGTGGATTGCCCCGTGCTGCTGATTGCCGATATCGACCGGGGCGGCGTGTTCGCGCATCTGGTCGGCACGCTGGCGCTGCTGTCCGATAGCGAGCGCGCGCGCGTGGCCGGCTTCGTCATCAACCGCTTCCGTGGCGACCTGGCGCTGCTGCAACCCGGGCTGGACTGGCTGGAACGCGAGACCGGCAAGCCCGTGCTCGGCGTGCTGCCCTACCTGCATGGCCTGCAACTCGAAGCGGAGGATGCCTTGCCGCGCGAGCAGGCCGCCAAGCCGCAGGCCCGCTTGCGCGTGGTGGTGCCCGCCTTGCCGCGCATCAGCAACCACACCGATTTCGACGCGCTGGCCGCGCATCCGCAGGTCGAGCTGCGCTTCCTCGGGCCGGGCGAGGCGATGCCCGCCTGCGACCTCGTCATCCTGCCGGGCAGCAAGTCCACCCGGGACGATCTCGATTGGCTGCGTGCGCAGGGATGGGAAGCGGCGATCGCCCGCCACCTGCGCTATGACGGCCGCGTGCTTGGCATCTGTGGTGGCTTCCAGATGCTCGGGCGCACGCTCCACGACCCCGACGGCCGGGATGGGCCGCCCGGCAGCAGCGAGGGCCTGGGCTGGCTGGACATGCACACCACCTTCGCCGCCGGGAAACAGCTGCGCGCCACGCAGGGCCGCTTGCGTTTTGCCGGCGCCGCCGTGCGCGGTTACGAAATCCACTGCGGCCACAGCGAAGGCGAGGCCTTGCGCCATCCTTTCGCGATCCTCGACGAAGGCCGGCACGATGGCGCGGTCTCCGACGACGGCCAGGTCATCGGCACCTACCTGCACGGCGTCTTCGACGCGCCCGAAGCGTTGTCCGCCCTGCTGCATTGGGCCGGGCTCACCGATGCGCAGCCGCTGGACCTGCCGGCGTTGCGCGAGCAGACGCTCGAGCGCCTCGCCGACACGGTGGAAGCCCACCTCGACACCGCGGCATTGTCCGGCTTGCTGGGCCTGCCGCTTCCTTCCCAGCGGGAAATCCTGCCTCATGCATGAACTGATCCTCGGCGGCGCCCGCTCCGGCAAGAGCGCCCTGGCCGAACGGCGGGCGGCCGACAGCGGCTTGCCGGTCACCTACATCGCCACCGCGCAGGCGCTCGATGCGGAGATGTCCGCACGCATCGCCCACCATCGCGCGCGCCGCCCGCAACGCTGGGAGTGCGTGGAAGAGCCGCTGGCGCTGGCGGCCACGTTGCGCGTCCATGCCGCGCCGGACCGCTGCGTCATCGTGGACTGCCTGACGCTGTGGCTGGGCAACCTGCTGGGCGATCCGGACGCGAGCCGCTTCCAGCGCGAGCGCGACGCGTTGCTGCAGGTGCTGCCGACGCTGCCCGGCCGCATCCTGCTGGTCAGCAACGAAGTGGGGCAGGGCATCGTGCCGCTGGGCGAGTTGAGCCGGCGCTTCGTCGATGAATCCGGCTGGCTGCACCAGGCACTGGCGCGGCAATGCACGCGCGTGGCGCTGGTCGTCGCCGGCCTGCCGCTGTGGTTGAAGGGAGAAGCGCCGTGACCGCGTGGTGGAGTGCCGACCCCGTGCGCCCGGATACCGCGGCCGCCCGCGAAGCCACCGCGCGACAAGCGCGGCTGACCAAGCCGCCGGGCTCGCTGGGCCGGCTGGAATCGCTGGCGATCCGCCTGGCCGCTTTGCAGGGGCGGGCGCGGCCGCAGCTCGACGCGGTGTGGATCGCGGTGTTCGCGGGCGATCACGGCGTCGCGGCCGAGGGCATCTCCGCGTTCCCGCAGGCGGTGACCGGGGAAATGCTGCGCAACTTTGCCCATGGCGGTGCGGCGATCTCGGTGCTGGCGCGCGTGCTCGACGCACGGCTGGAGGTGGTCGACCTGGGCACCGTCAACGACATCGGTCCGATGCCTGCGATACGCCGCGTGCGCATCGCGCCTTCGACGGCGAACTTCTGCAGCCAACCCGCGATGGGCGACGAGCAACTCGTCGCCGCGTTGCAGGCCGGCGCCGACAGTGTCGCCGCGGCGCGCCGGGCTGGTGCGCAGCTCTACATCGGTGGCGAGATGGGCATCGGCAATACCACCGCCGCCGCCGCGCTGGCCGCGGCGCTGCTGCGGCAGCCGCCCGAATGGCTGGTGGGGGCCGGTACCGGGCTGGATGCGCGGGGCATCGCGCACAAGGCCGAGGTGATCGCCCGCGCGCTGGCGTGGCACGCCGGCGACCACGCGCCGATGGAATGGTTGCGCCGACTCGGGGGCTTCGAGATCGCCGCGCTGGCCGGTGCCTGCCTGGCCGCCGCGCAGGCAGGCATCCCGGTACTGGTGGATGGCTTCATCGTCAGTGTGGCCGCGCTGGTCGCGGTACGCCTGCAACCCGGCGTGCGCGATTGGCTGCTGTTCTCGCACCGCTCGCAAGAAAATGGCCATGGCGCGGTGCTCGATGCGCTCGGCGCCGAGCCCCTGCTCGACCTCGGCCTGCGCCTGGGTGAGGCCAGCGGCGCCGCGCTGGCGGTGCCGCTGCTGCGGATGGCCTGCGCGCTGCATGCGCAGATGGCGACGTTCGAGGAAGCGGGGGTCTCCGAAACATGAGCACGATGCCGAGCATCGAACTGCTGCGCCACGGCCACACCGGCCAGCGCAGCTATCGCGGGCAACTGGATGATCCACTCAGCGAGCAGGGGTGGGCGCAATTGCGCGCGACCGCCGCCACGGGGACCTGGGACGCCGTGGTCAGCTCGACCTTGCAGCGCTGCGCCGCCTTCGCCACCGAACTGGCCACGCAGCGCGGGCTGCCGCTGCGGCTGGACGGGCGACTGGTGGAATACCACTTCGGCGAGTGGCAAGGCGTGCCGATCGAGGACATCGACCGCGATGCCGGCCCTGCGCTGGGGCGCTTCTGGGCCGATCCGGTCCACCATCCGCCACCGGGTGGCGAGCCGTTCGCGGCGTTCCGCGGCCGGCTGTCCGCCGCGCTCGACCAGATCGTCGCCGAGCACGCCGGCACGGGACGGCGCGTGCTGGTGGTGACGCATGGCGGTGCGATTCGCGCGCTGCGCTGCATCGTCGAGCGGCGGCCGTTCGGGCAGATGGTCGAGATCGGCGTGCCGCACGCCTCGCTGCACCCGCTTGCCTGGCCGCCGGCGGCCGCATGATCGACGGCCTGCTCGTCGCGCTGGGCTTCCTGACCCGCATTCCAGTGCCGGCGCACGTGTTTGCCCGCCCGGGCGCGCAAGCGCGCTCGTTGCCGTGGTATCCGCTGGTCGGGCTGGTGATCGGCGTGGTGCTGGCGTCGCTGGCATGGGCGCTCCAGCACGGCGCGCCGGTGTTGGTCGCCGCGCTCGGAGTGGCAGCGTGGGCATGGCTCACCGGCGGCCTGCACCTGGATGGATTGGCCGATACCGCCGATGCCTGGGTGGGTGGACTCGGCGATCGCGAGCGCACGTTGGCGATCATGAAAGACCCTCGCAGTGGCCCTGCCGGTGTCACGGCATTGGTGCTGGTACTGCTGCTGAAATTCGCCGCGCTCGCCAGCCTGCCCGCGCCGGCGCTCTGGCCGGCCTTGCTGCTCGCGCCCCTGCTGGGACGCGCGGCGCTTACCGCGGCCTTCCTTTCCACGCCCTATGTCCGCGCGTCGGGAATGGGGGCGCCGTTGGCGGGGGCATCGCGGGTTGCCTGCTTCTGCGCCTTGCTCGGCACGCTGGCGGGGGTGGCATGCGTGGGCCGCCGCGGCGTGATCGCGCTGCTGGTGGTCATCGCGGTGTTCTGGTTCTGGCGGCGCGCCTGCGTGCGCCGGCTCGGCGGCATGACCGGCGATACCTGCGGCGCGCTGGCCGAGTTGGTTGAAGTGGCCGTGCTGGTGGCCATGGCGTTGTAGCGGCCGCCGCCCATCGCGCAAGATCGGTAACGCGCGCACGAACGGCGAGGGCCACAGTGTCCGCACACCCACCCGGAGCGGTCCCATGCGCCAGCCCAGCCTGCAACGTCATGCCCTTGGCATCGAACGCGTCGTCGCCCACCTGCGCGAGCGCGTCGAACAACCGGATGCGCCACTGCCCGACCTGGAGGCGCTGGCAGCCATCGCGCACCTGTCGCCGTTCCACTTCCATCGCATCTACCGCGCGCTGACTGGCGAGACCGTCGGCCACACCGTCGCGCGACTTCGCCTGAGCGTCGCCCTGCGTCGGCTCGGTGCAGGCGCCAGCGTGACCGAGGCGGCAATGGCCGCCGGTTACGACTCACCGCAGGCCTTGGCGCGCCTGTTCCGGTCGCGACTGGACGTGACCCCGGCGAGCCTGCGTGGCGACGCGCAAGCGGTTGCGCCGTTGCTGCAACGGCTGGCCGCGCCGGCGCTTGCCGAAGGCGACACGCCCCCCACGCCGTTGCGCGTCACCCTCCAGGACGTCGCGCCATTCGAGGTCGTGGTGCTGCGCCAGCGCGGGGCTTTCGAGGAGTTGGATCGCGGGTTTGGCCGGTTGTTCGGCTGGGCGATGCAGGCCGGCCTCGGCGAACGCCTGGAGCGCCTGGTGGGCGTGCCACTGGTCGACCATCGCGACGTGGCCCCAAGCGAACACGTCTTTGATTGCGCGATGGCCTTCGGCGAGGGTCTCGCTACGCCCCCCGCGCCGATGTCGCTGCGCACGCTGGGCGGCGGCGAGCATGCGGTATTGCGCCACGTGGGCCCGTACGAGGGCCTGGAGGGCGCGCTGGACCGCCTGCTGGCGGAGTGGTGGCCGGACAGCGGCCGCGAATTGCGCGACGCGCCGGTCTTCCACCACTACCTCGACGACCCGGAGGACGTGCCGGCGCCGATCCTGCGCGCGGACCTCTACCTGCCGCTCGCGCCCTAGACCACGGTTCAGCCCGCCGGCGGGGGCGCCGGCGGCACCTGCCGCAGGGCACGGTACGGCGGGGTGGAGAGGATCATCTCGGTCAGCGAATGCGCCAGCTCGCGTTCGGCCAGCACCGCGCCGTCGGCGCCATGCTCCAGCAGGTACTTCACTTCCGCGTCGCTGTGCGCGCGTGCGAGCAGCGTGAGCGTGGGGTTCAGCGCCCGCAGCTTGCTGAGCGTCTCGCCTGCCTCCAGCGGTTGCGGGATCGCCAGCACGGCGATCTTCGCGCGCTGCGGGTGGGCTTCGGCCAGCACCTTGTCGGCGGCCGCGCTGCCACGGATGGCGGGAATGCCGGCGGCATGCGCGCGCTCGACGTGGTCGCGGTTGTCGTCGATCACCAGCACCGGCACGCCGCGATCGCGCAGCAGCGGGGCGAGCGCACTGCCGACGCGGCCATAGCCGATGACGATGGCGTGGCCTTCGGTGGGCAGCGGCGGGCCGGGCGGCAGCTCGATCTCGGCCGGCTGCGGGGCTTCCTGTGCATGCCTGGCCTGCCAGCGGTCCAGCCAGGAGAACAGGAACGGGTTGGCAATGATCGACAGCAGCGCGCCGGCGAGGATCAGGTCGCGGCCGGTTTCCGGCAGGATCGCCAAGCCCACGCCGAGGCCGGCGAGGATGAAGGAGAACTCGCCGATCTGCGCCAGGCTCACCGAGATGGTGAGCGCGGTGCCGGTGGGATGGCCGAACGCGCGCACGATGAAGAACGCGGCCACCGACTTGCCCACGGTGATGGTGAGGAAGGTGGCCAGCACCTGCCACGGGTGTTCGACCAGGATGGACGGGTTGAACAGCATGCCCACCGAGACGAAGAACAGCACCGCGAAGGCGTCGCGCAGGGGCAGCGAATCGTTGGCGGCCTTGTGGCTGAGTTCCGATTCGTTGAGCAGCATGCCGGCGAAGAACGCGCCGAGCGCGAAGGAGACGCCGAACAGCATGGCCGAGCCGAACGCCACGCCGAGCGCGATGGCAAGCACGGCGAGGGTGAACAGTTCGCGCGAGCCGGTGGCGGCGATGCGCGCGAGGATCCACGGGATGGCGCGGCGGCCGACGATCAGCATCACCGCCACGAACGCGGCCATCTTCAACAAGGTCCAGCCCATCGCCATGGCGATGGCCAGGCCGCCGCCGCTGCCGTGATCGCCGCCGAGCGCACTGGCCAGCGCGGGCAGCAGCACGAGTGCGAGGACCATGACGAGGTCTTCGACGATCAGCCAGCCGATGGCGATCTTGCCGCGCTGCGTTTCCAGCAGGCGGCGCTCTTCGAGTGCGCGCAGCAGCACGACCGTGCTGGCCACGGACAGGGCCAGGCCGAATACCAGGCCGTTGAGCCAGGGCCAGCCCATCGTCCAGGCCAAGCCCCAGCCGAGCATCGTGGCCACGGCGATCTGCACGATGGCGCCCGGGATGGCGATCCACTTCACTTCCAGCAGGTCTTCCAGCGAGAAGTGCAGGCCGACGCCGAACATCAGCAGCATGACGCCGAGTTCGGAGAGCTGGTTGGCGAGGTCCTGGTTGGCGACGAAGCCCGGAGTGAAGGGGCCGACCACCATGCCGGCGACCAGATAACCCACCAGCGGCGACAAACGCAGCTTGTTGGCCAGCGCGCCAAGAATGAAGGCGACGGCGAGGCCGACGGCGATGATGTCGATGAGGCTGGTGTCGTGGTGCATCGGCTCGAACGGGAACAAGGGGTTCGAGTTTCGCTGATGAATGCGGTGGGTGGCAAACAGAAGGGGGGTTTTTTTGGCCTGCGGCCGGCTTGTGTGGTGCGGCGCCTTATTGTTGGCTTGCTGGCCTTCGAGGGTGATCGGCTCGCGGGGATCGTTGCTCGGCCTGCGGGGGCGGGGCCCTTTCGGGACACGCCGTGAATCCATCCATGGAGGCTCGTAG
>JAEWJB010000152.1 GCA_023386795.1 Pseudomonadota bacterium | reverse complement strand
GGTGGCAGTCGTCGCGCTGGTAGAGGACGTAATGCGGCATGGACGGGCTCCGGGCGTGGGACGCCAAGGTAGCCCAGCCGGGCGCCCCCCCGCACTGCGTCACGCCCGTTTCGGGTGCAACCAATACAATGCTGGCCATTCCGTCGCGGACGCACCCTCCCGCCCCATGGCTGTCAGCACCTTCGACCTGTTCAAGATCGGCATCGGCCCCAGCTCCTCGCACACGGTCGGGCCGATGCGCGCGGCGGCGCGCTTCGTCCAGCGCTGGCTGGCCGATCCGGGCCACCTGGGGCAGGTCGCGCGCATCCGGGCCGAGGTGTTCGGCTCGCTGGCCCTGACGGGCCGCGGCCATGGCACCGACAAGGCCCTGCTGCTGGGCCTGGAAGGCCACCAGCCGAACGCGATCGACCCCGACATCATCCCCGCCACGCTGGAGCGGATCCGCGCGGAGAAGTCGCTGCGCCTGGCCGGCGGCCACGCCGTGGCCTTCGAGGAGAAGCGCGACCTGGTGATGAACAAGCGGCAGAAGCTGCCGTTCCACACCAACGGCATGCGCTTCACCGCCTATGACGCCCAGGATGAAGTGATCGCCACGCGCGATTACTACTCCGTGGGCGGCGGCTTCGTCGTCAACCAGGACGATGCGGCGGACGACCGCATTGTCGCCGACGAAACCCCGCTGCCCTACCCGTTCAACAGCGGCGACGAGTTGCTCGCTCAGTGCACCCGCAGTGGCCTGAGCATCGCCGAGCTGATGTTCGAGAACGAGAAAAGCTGGCGCAGCGAGGCGGAAATCCGCAACGGCCTGCGCGAGATCTGGAATGCCATGCAGAGCTGTATGCAGCGCGGCATCCGCGAGGAAGGCACGCTGCCGGGCGGCCTGCATGTCTCGCGCCGCGCCCCCACGCTGTACCGCGAACTGTCCTCCAAGCCGGAGGCCAACATGCGCGATCCGCTCACCACGCTGGACTGGGTGAACCTCTATGCGCTGGCCGTCAACGAAGAAAACGCTGCCGGCGGGCGCGTAGTCACGGCCCCGACCAATGGCGCGGCCGGCATCATCCCGGCGGTGCTGCATTACTTCGACCGCTTCTGCCCCGGCAGCAACGAGCAGCGCATCTTCGATTTCCTGCTCACCGCCGCGGCGATCGGCATTCTCTACAAGGAGAACGCCTCGATCTCCGGCGCCGAAGTCGGCTGCCAGGGCGAAGTGGGCGTCGCCTGTTCGATGGCTGCCGGTGGCCTGGTCGCCGCCCTCGGCGGCAACCCGGGGCAGATCGAAAACGCCGCCGAGATCGGCATGGAACACAATCTGGGCCTGACCTGCGACCCCATTGGTGGCCTGGTGCAGATCCCGTGCATCGAGCGCAACGCGATGGGCGCGGTGAAGGCCATCAACGCCTCGCGCATGGCCATGCGCGGCGATGGCAAGCACAAGGTCTCGCTGGACAAGGTCATCAAGACCATGCGCGATACCGGCCGCGACATGCAGGACAAGTACAAGGAAACCAGCCGCGGCGGCCTGGCCGTGAACGTCATCGAGTGCTGACCGGCGTCGTCGTGTAGCTGGGTTACCCTGCGACCTCCCCCTGCCGGAGGTCGCCATGCGTCCTGCTCTCCGCCTGCTCACGCTTTCGCTCGCCCTGGGCGCAACGCCCGCATGGGCTGCCGACACGTACGGCCCGCGCCTGGAAGGCTTCGACTATCCGTATCCGGTGCGCCTCTTCGCGCTGGAATCCCAGCAGCAGAATTTGGAGATGGCGTATCTCGACGTGCCCGCCCGCGGCACGCCCAACGGACGCACCGCCCTCCTGCTGCATGGCAAGAATTTCTGCGCTGCCACCTGGCGCGACACGATCACCGCGCTTACGCAAGCCGGCTACCGGGTGATCGCACCGGACCAGGTCGGCTTCTGCAAATCCAGCAAGCCCGCCGCCTACCAGTATTCGCTGGCCCAACTGGCGGCCAACACGCACGCGCTGCTGCGGGAGCTGGGCATCGAGCGCGCCGACGTGGTCGGCCATTCGATGGGCGGCATGCTGGCGATCCGTTATGCACTGCTGTTCCCGCAGGCGGTGGAACGGCTGGCCCTGGTGGACCCCATTGGCCTGGAAGACTGGAAAGCCGAAGGCGTGCCGTGGCGCAGCGTGGACGCCTGGTACGCGGGCGAGCTGAAGACCGATTTCGCCAGCATCCAGCGCTACCAACGCGAGGTGTACTACGGCGGTGACTGGAAGCCGGAATACGAAACCTGGGCGCGCATGCAGGCGGGCATGTATGCCGGCCCCGGCAAGCAGGCCGTGGCGTGGAGCCAGGCACTGACGTCGGACATGGTGTTCAACCAGCCGGTGGTCTATGAACTGCCGAAGCTTACCGTGCCGACCACGCTGTTCATCGGCCTCAAGGACCGCACCGCCATCGGCCGTGATGCCGCCCCACCGCAGGTGCGCGCCCGCATCGGCAATTACCCGGCGCTGGGCAAGCAGGCGGCGGCCGTGATTCCCGGCGCAACGCTGGTGGAATTCGCCGACCTGGGTCACTCCCCGCAGGTGCAGGACCCGGTTCGCTTCAACACGGCGCTGTTGAAGGCGCTGGGCGACTGATCTCGCCCACGCCTGCGCCGCCGAACCTGCGGCGGCGCAGCATGTGGCCTCCCGTGTAAACGTTGTCACCGGAAGGACGTCACAGTTCCGGCGCGTTCAGCATGACCGTTTGTTGACAACGTTATCACCACTGTCAGATGGTCTACCGGCCGACCGCCACACAGGTCCGGCCCGCTTCGCGATCACCGCAATTCGTTGCCACAGGGGGAAGTCCCGGCGCAACGCCGGGGAAAGGACATCCATCTACCGGACAGGAGATCTATCGTGAACGTGAAACACGCCTTAGCTTGGCTGTTGTGCGGTTGCACCGGCCTGGCCCTGGCTTTCCAGGCCCAGGCACAGTCCGTTTCCTGTAGTGGCGTATCCGAATGGAACGCCGCCACGATCTACCAGGCCGGCGCGAAGCTGACCTACCAGGGCAAGCTCTACCAGACCACCACGCAGATCTGGAACGTCTCGCCGACCTACTGCACCAGCTGCGGCTGGTACCAGGAACTGGGCACCTGCGGCACCACGGGGGGCAATACGCCGCCGACGGTCGCGCTGACCGCCCCCACCGCCGGCACCACCTATAGCGCGGGCGCCACCATCACGCTGGCTGCTACCGCGAGCGACAGCGACGGCACCATCAGCAAGGTCGAGTTCTTCCGTGGCAGCACGTCGTTGGGCACCGATACCAGCGCGCCCTACAGCGTGACCTGGAGCGGCGCCACCGCGGGCAGCTACTCGCTCACCGCCAAGGCCACCGACAACGCCGGCGCCAGCACCACCTCGAGCGCGGTGAACATCACCGTCAATGCGACCAGTACCGACACCACCGCACCGAGCGTGCCGAGCGGGCTGGCCTCCTCCTCGCAGACCAGCGCCAGCATCACCTTGTCGTGGAGCGCGTCGACTGATACCGGCGGCAGCGGCCTGGCCGGCTACAACGTGTACCGCAACGGCACCCTGGTGGGCTCGCCGACGACGACCTCGTACACGGACTCCGCGTTGCTGCCCGACACCGCCTACACCTACACCGTGCGCGCCCGCGACAACGCCGGCAACGTCTCGGCCAACAGCACGCAGATCAGCGTGCGCACCAAGGCGGGCACGGGCAACGGCGGCAACAAGCGCGTCATCGGCTACTTCACCCAGTGGGGCATCTACGGTCGCAATTACCAGGTGAAGGATATCGAGAGCAGCGGCGCGGCCGGCTACCTGACCCACATCAACTACGCGTTCGGCAACGTGCGCAACAACCTCTGCGAGGTCGGCAAGACCATTCCCTCCAACGAGTCCACCGGCGAAGGCGGCGATGCGTTCGCCGACTACACCAAGTCGTTCGCTGCGGGGCAGAGCGTGGATGGCGTGGGCGACACCTGGGACCAGCCACTGCGCGGCAACTGGAACCAGCTCAAGAAGCTCAAGGCCAAGCACCCGGGGCTGAAGGTGCTGATCTCGCTCGGCGGCTGGACCTGGTCGCGCGGCTTCGCCAGCGCCGCCCGCCCGGAGAACCGCCAGGCATTCGTGGCCTCGTGCATCGATGCCTACATCCGCGGCAACCTGCCGGTCACCGACGGCGCGGGCGGTACGGCGGCCGCCGCCGGCGTGTTCGACGGCATCGACATCGATTGGGAATACCCGGCCGCCTGCGGCCTGGCCTGTGGTACCGCCGAGGAGCGCCAGAACTACACCGCGCTGCTGGCCGAGTTCCGCCGCCAGCTCGACGCGGTGCGTTCGGGCCTGCTGCTGACCGTGGCGGTGGGGGCCGGCGTGGACAAGGTGCGCGTCACCGATCCCAACCTGTACGCGGCCTCGGTGGATTACATCAACGTCATGACCTATGACTTCCACGGCACCTGGGACGCCAAGACCAACCACCATTCCGCGCTCTTCAGTTCCACCGCCGATCCTTCGACCGGCGACCAGCGCTACTACAACAGCAACGACGCCATCCAGGCGTTCCTCGACCGTGGGGTGCCGGCTGCCAAGCTCAACATCGGCATCGGCTTCTACGGCCGCGGCTGGACCGGCGTGTCGAACGCCAACAACGGCCTGTACCAGAACGGCAGTGCGGCGCCGGGCACCTACGAGGCGGGCAATGAGGACTACAAGGTCCTGCGTGGCCGGGCCGGCACCAGCTACATCGATTCCCAGGCGCGCGCGCACTGGAAGTACGACGGCAATACGTTCTGGAGCTACGACAACCCGGCCATCGTCACCGAGAAGATGAACTACGTGAAGGTGCAGGGGCTGGGTGGCGCGTTCTTCTGGGAGTTCAGCGGCGACTACCAGGGCGAGTTGCTGCGCACGATGGGCGAAGGGCTGAAGTAAGCGCCTGTCGCCATGAGGTCTTGGAGGGCGGGCTACGGCCCGCCCTCCCCGCATGCAGTGTTCTCTCCGCACTGCATGCGTTTTCCTGTCGTTTCACACCGCGATGCGAAGCACGTCGTCCAGCAGCGCGGCGGCAGTGACTTCGGCACCGGCGCCAGGCCCCTGGATCAGCAGCGGCTGTTCGCGATAACGATCACTGTGGATCGCCACGCGGTTGTCGGTACCACCGCCGCCGGCCAGCGGATGGGTGGCCGGCAGTTCGCGCAGGCCCACCGTGGCGCCATGCGCGTCGAAACGCCCCACGAAACGCAGCACTCGGCCGGCATCGTGCGCATGCTGCCAGCGGGTGGCGAGCAGCGAGTCGAGCTCGGGCAGGCGCACGTCGAACTCCGCCTGCGACACACCCGCCAGTGCCTCGGGCACCAGCGAGTCCACCAGCACCTGTTCGGCACGCAGCGCGATACCCGCCGCGCGCGCGAGGATCAGCAGCTTGCGCCGAACGTCCTCGCCGGACAGGTCGATGCGCGGATCCGGCTCGGTGTAGCCGGCCTGCGCGGCGGCGCGTACGCATTCGGAGAACGGCGCGCGGCCATCGAAACGGTGGAACAACCAGGCCAGCGAACCGGACAGCACGCCCTCGATGGCGTGGATGTGGTCACCGCCGGCCACCAGCGCGCGCACGCTGCTCAGCAGCGGCAGGCCCGCGCCGACGGTGGCGCTGTCGCCATAGTGGGAGTCACCGGCGTGACGCGCATCGCCGATAGCCTGGGCACGTTCCCAGTGGGCACCCTGGCCCAGCTTGTTGGCCGTGACCACGTGCACGCCACGCGCGAGCCAGTCGGCATGCCAGCTGGCCACCGCGTCGCTGGCGGTGGCGTCTACCAGCACATCGCCTGCCTGCAGCGCAGTGGTTTCCGCCCACGGCTGCAGGTCGATATCCGTCTCGCGCGGCGCCTGGCGCGCTTCGACCAAGGCCTGCGCGATCCCGGCGCCGCAATCGCGTGCAACACGCGAGTTGGCCAGCCACTCGAATCGCGGCAGGCGAAGCTGGCGCTGCTGCAGCGATTCATAGCGCGCCACGAAAGCGCTGCCGACCACGCCGGTGCCCAGCAGGGCCAGGCGCGGGGTGCGCGTGGCCGGGACGATGCGACGCGAAGCGAGGGGGGCGCCCTGGCTCATGCGTCGGCCTGTTTGCGCTCGGCCTCGGCCAGCGCACGGTCCGCCCGCTCCAGGCCGGCGGCGAGATCGGCGATGAGGTCTTCGGTGGCCTCGATGCCGATCGACAGGCGCAGCAGCCCGTCACTGATGCCGGCCTTGGCACGGGCTTCGGGCGTCATCGCCGCATGGGTCATCGACGCCGGGTGCGCGACCAGGCTCTCCACGCCACCGAGCGATTCGGCCAGGGTGAAGTAGCGCAGGCCATCGACGAACGCTCGCACGGCGGCTTCCTGCGACGCGGCGTCCACACCGGCCAGCTCGAAGCTGATCATCGCGCCGAAGCCCTTCTGCTGGCGCGCGGCCACTGCGTGGCCCGGATGGGAGGGCAGGCCCGGGTAGTAGACCTGGGCCACCGCCTCATGCCGCTGCAGCAGCGCCGCGACCGCCTGGGCGTTCTCCTGGTGCACACGCAAGCGCGCGTCCAGGGTGCGCAGGCCGCGCAGGGTGAGGAAGGCGTCGAACGGCGAACCGGTCAGGCCCAGCGCGTTGGCCCACCACACCAGTTGCTGATGCACTTCGGCATCGCGGGCGATCACCGCCCCGCCCACCACGTCGCTGTGGCCGTTGACGTACTTGGTGGTCGAATGCAGCACGAGGTCGGCGCCAAACTCGATCGGTCGCTGCAGCGCTGGCGAAAGGAAGGTGTTGTCCACCACCGCCAGCGCTCCGGCCTTGTGCGCGGCATCGATGACGAAGCGCAGGTCGGTGATGCGCAGCAACGGATTGGAGGGCGTTTCCACCAGCACCAACCGCGGCGATTGCGCCAGCGCGTCGGCCAGCGAGCGCGGGTCGGTGAGGTCGGCGGTGATGAGTTCGAAGTGCCCCTTCTTGGCCAGCGCGTTGAACAGGCGCCAGCTGCCGCCGTAGGCATCGTGCGGCACCACGAGCTTGTCGCCCGGCGCCAGCAGCGCGTGCAGCACCAGGGTGATGGCGCCCATGCCGGTGGCGGTGATCACGCCGCCGGCGCCGCCTTCCAGCTCCGCCAGTGCCTCGCCAAGCAGGTCGCGGGTCGGGTTGCCACTGCGCGTGTAGTCGTACTGGCGCTTGTTGCCGAAACCATCGAAGGAGAAGTTCGACGACAGCACCAGCGGCGGGGTGACCGCGCCAAAAGCGGTATCGCGATCGATGCCGGCACGCACCGCGGCGGTGGCGGCGGTACAGCGGGTGTCGGCGGAATCGTGCAGGCTCATGCGGTTTCTCCGGTGGTGCGCAGGGCGGTAGCGAGGATCGCGTCGATGCGATCGGTTTCTTTCAGGAAGGCGTCGTGGCCGTAGGGAGAGCGCAGCACGCGCAGGCTGCCGCGCGGCCCCAGGCCCTCGACCAGCGAAACGAGGTCGGCCAGCGGCACCAGGCGGTCGCCCTCGACGGCGACGACGACGGTCGGCACGCCCACGGCGGCAGGCTCGACGCGGTGCAGGTCGATGGATTCGGACAGGCGCAGGTAGGCATCGACCGGCGTGCGCGAGACGTATTGCGCGCCGGCGGCATCGAGATAGTCCTCGGCGGCCACGCGCACGCGGCCGTTGACCACTTCCGGGGCGGCGTCGAAGCGTTCGCCGAACTCTTCCGGCGTGCGGTAGCTGAGCATCGCGAACTGGCGCGCCAGCGCCAGGCCGTGGTCTTCGGCGCATTGCAACTGGCCGAGCGCGACGGCGCGGCGCTGCAGCGCGCGCCAGGCCGCGGCATAGGGATGGGCGCGGTGCGCGCCGCTCACCGCCACCAGGTGCGCCAGCCGCGCGGCATGGCGGATGGCGAACTGAAGGCCCACCAGCGCACCGTAGGAATAGCCGACAAAACCATGCAGCTGCTCGATGCCGAGCAGGTCCAGCAGCACGGCCACCGCGTCGGCTTGGTCGGCGGTATCGATCGGCGCGTCGAGCTTGCCGTCGGCGCCGAGGAAGTCGAAGGACAGCAGGCGGCGGCGGGCCGGGTCCAGCGCGCGGCCCGCGCCGACCAGGCCTTCCAGCCAGCCCTTCTCCGGGAAGTCGGCATTCGCCGCCAGGTGGCGGTGGGCGGAGATGCCGCCGGCGACGAACACCACCGGTGCGTCCGCCGCGCCGACCAGTTCGTAGCGCAGCGCCACCTGGCGGGCGCCGGCGTGGCGCATCGGCAAGGTGATGATGCGTTCGCCGCGTACGGCAAGGCGACGGTCGTCGGCCACGAAAGGGGCGACGGAATCACTGGAGAGGAATCGGTTGGCGGCGTTCACGAGACTCATGGCGGTTTCCGGAGAGACGTTCCTGGAAAAACAGCCATCGAGCTTCGCGGAGCTCGCGTTCGACCTGCGGAAGGCAAGTTCGAACCATCTTTCGGCGGACGCGGTGGTCCCCGCAGGATTTGGCACCTACGCGGATGCTTGCGCTGTCCGCGGGCTGCCCCGGCATCAAAGGGCCTGTCCCTCCGCCGGTCTCGATGGTGCGTGCACGATGCCACTGCCTTTCGCCCATGTCAATCGCTTCATGCGGATGAAAGGATGGATACATCTGCAACCGTTCCTGGGTCGCCGCCTTATCATCGCGGCCCATGTCCCCACGCCGCCTCCCGCTCCTGCTCGCCCTGTGCCTGGTCCCGCTGAGCGGGTCGGCGCAGCGCCTGCTGCGATGGAACGCCCCGCCCGCCCCGCCTTCGCCTCCCGCGGATGCCGCCTGGCTGCGCCTGCAACCGGCCAGCGGCGGCTATGTCGCCTGGGTGGACAACCCGTGGCCGGGCCCGGCCGAGGTACGGCTGCACTCGGGTCGCGCGGAAGGCTTCGACAGCGTGCCGGCCCTGCCTGCCACCGCGGTGCTGGGTGCCGGCGAACGGCGGGCGCTGGCCCATCTGTATCGCCTGCGGGACGACGCCGCGCAGTTGGGCCTGGCCGTGGATGCGATCCCCGGCGACCCGCGCGCCGTGCCCGACAACCAGGTCCTGCGCCTGCCCTTCGAAGGCGTACCGGTGCGCGTGGACCAGGGCTACGAGGGCAGCTTCAGCCATCACGATGCCGCCAACCGCTACGCGCTGGACTTCGCGATGCCGCCCGGCACGCCGATACTGGCCGCGCGCGAGGGCATCGTGCTGCAGGTGGAGGCCGGCTACCGGGAGGGCGGCGGCGATCGCGCCCTGCCCGCCAACCTGATCCGCATCCTCCACCGCGACGGCAGCATGGCGGTCTATGCCCACCTCTCGCCCGACGGTCTCGCCGTGCGGCCCGGGCAATGGGTGAAGGCCGGCGAGCGCATCGCCCTGTCCGGGCAGACCGGCTACAGCACCGGCCCGCACCTGCACTTCGCCCTCCAGGTCAACGCCGGAATGCGGCTGGCGGCGATCCCCTTCCGCATGGCCGGCCCGCTGGGCGAGCTGCGCCTGCCCCGGACCGAGGCACCGACCGCCGCGCCCTGATGCGCCGGCCGGGCCGGCTATAATGCGCGGCTCCGATCGCTTCCGCTGCGCCGCCCGGCGCGCTCGCTCATGTCCGAAGTTTCCACCGAAGCCGCGCGCCGCCGCACCTTCGCCATCATTTCCCACCCCGACGCCGGCAAGACCACGCTGACCGAAAAGCTGCTGCTGTTCGGCGGCGCGATCCAGATGGCCGGCTCGGTCAAGGGCCGCAAGGCCGCGCGCCACGCCACCTCCGACTGGATGGCGCTGGAGAAGGAGCGCGGCATCTCGGTCACGTCCTCGGTGATGCAGTTCCCGTACGAAGGCAAGATCGTCAACCTGCTCGACACCCCCGGCCACGCCGACTTCGGCGAGGACACCTACCGCGTGCTCACCGCGGTGGACTCGGCGCTGATGGTGATCGACGTGGCCAAGGGCGTGGAGGAGCGCACCATCAAGCT
>JAEWJB010000094.1 GCA_023386795.1 Pseudomonadota bacterium | reverse complement strand
GCCCAGCACTGAGCCTCGCCTTACAGGCGCTGCGCCTTGCCGCTGGCGATCGCTTCGCGTGCCAGCTTGTCGCCCTCCGCGCGCAGTTGTGACAGCGCCGCTTCCTGCCGCTGGCCCAGCGCACTCTGCTTGGCACCCAGGGCGCCTTGGCGGCTGCCCAGTGCCGCCTGCTCGGCGGCCAGCGCCTGCATCTGCCGCGACAGCGCCTGCTGCTCACGTTCGGCCGCCTGCTGGCGCTCGGGAGAGAGCGGCTTGCCGGACATGGCGGCCGTGCTCTGTTCCACTGCCAACTGCGCGATACGGGCCGACATCGCGCCCTGCTTTGCGCCCAGTGCGCCCTGGCGCGCGCCAAGCTCGCCCTGTTCGCGCCCCAGCGCGCCCTGCTGCTCGCCCAGCGCACTCTGCTGCGCGCTGAGCGCGGACAGCGGCTTGTACGCATCGCGCAGCTTGGCGAGCGTCGCCGGGTCGCGCACCACGTAACGCTGGTCGCCTTCGCGCACCCACCACAGCGCTTCGCCGCGTTGCTGCTGGGCGCGCGCGGCGCGCACGTCGTCCGGCGTACCGAAGGCATGCACATGGTCACCTTCCATCAGCACCCAGGCGCTGCGCGCATCGCCCTGGTCCACGAAAGTGAAGGTGCCACGCATCGGTGCCGGCGGTGGGGCGGGCGGCGCGGCAGGCGCGGCAGGTGCCGCAGGCGCCGCCACGGCAGGCGTCGACGGGGCCGGAGGCACGTTCGGTGCGACCGGCGTCGGCGGCACGGGCGGAGCCGGGGGCACGGGCAGCACATCCCCGATGCCCAACGTGGCGGTCTTGGCCACGCGCGGCGTGGTCACCGCGACGCTGCGCACCACCGGCGCGGCGACGACCACCGGCTGCGCCTGCGCGGCAGGCGCGGGCTTGACCACCGGATTCGGCGCGGGCATGGCGACGGGCTTGCCCGACGGCTGTCCGGCGGCGGCCTGGTTGGCACGCTCGGCCGGATCGACGTCTCCCGGCGCAGCGGACACGACGCGATATGGCAACACCCCGATCGCGGCAACAGCGGCGACCAGCACCAAGGCGCTGGCGCGCCAGGGAGCGGAACGGGACTGCAACATGGTGAGTCTCCTCTTGAGCAGGACGAAGCTGGGCGATGCCGCCCCGACCACCGCCACCGCACGCGGTGCCACGCCGAACTGCAGCAGCAGCCGGCCGTAGTCCTGCGGTGCATGGCGGTCGCCGGTCAGCACGGCCGCATCGCAGGCGGCCTCCCGGGCCAGCCCGTATTCGCGGGCAGCCAGGTGGGCCACCGGGTGGAAGAAGAACAGGTGCTGGGCCAACGCGGGCACCCAACCCCAGACCAGATCGCGGCGCTGCCAGTGCACGAGTTCGTGGTGCAGCGCCATCTCGATGGCGGCTGGTGACATGCGCGGCAGCAACTGTGCGGGCATCAGCAGCGCCGGCGACCACAAGCCGGCCAGTTGCGGCGAATCCAGCCCTTCGCTCAGTCGCAGGGCCGGCGCCCGACGCAGGCCGAGCCGCGCGGTGAGCTCGCGGTACTGGGCCGCCAGGGAAGCCGGTACCGCGGCGCTGCTGGCCTGCAGGCGCTGGCGGGTGACGCGGAAGTCGGCGAGGCTGCGCATCGCCATTGCCAGCACGCCGGCCAGCCAGGCCAGCCACAACGTCCACGCCATCCACGCCGGTGCGCGGCCGGTGACCGGTGCGTCGGCCACCGGCTCGGCGCCACGGAGCGAGGCCTGCGGCAGCGGCATTGCCGTCGTCGGCGCGAGATCGGCAGGCAGCGCCACCGGAGGCGCCATCGCGACCACCGGCGCCGGCTGCGTGGCCGGCAGCACGGCCAACCGCCAGGGGCTCGGCCAGCACAGTCCGACCACCAGCTGCAGCGACACCAGCCACCACAGCCAGCAGCGCGCATTCGCACCCAGGCGCGGCAGCCAGCGGCATAGCGCCCAGACCAGCGCCGCCAATGGCAGCGATTGCAGCGTGGCCCAGGCCAAGCGCGCCAACCCCGCCTGCATCAGATCGACGAAGGCGTCCATGTCAGCGCTCCTGCCTGCGCGACTGCAGCGAGGTGACCAGTGCCTCGAGTTCGGCGAGTTCGTCATCGCTGACGTCACGGCGCTCGGACATCCATGCCACGAACGGCGACACCGACCCCTGCAAGGTCTTCTCCACGAACTGCCCCACCGCCGAACGCACCACCTCCTCGGGCTGCGCTGCGCTGGCATAGCGGTACACCCCACCGGCTTGCCGGCGGCGCAGGTAGCCCTTGCCGCGCAGGCGTTCGAGCATGGTCAGCACGGTGGAGCGGGCCAGCCCGCGCGGCTCGCCGAACGCGCTGGCCACCTCGCTCGCGGAGGCATCGCCTTCGCCGGCGACGAACTGCAGCAACGCCAGCTCCTGGTCTCCGATGGTCTTCTGGGACATGCCTGGACTCCTGTCTACGTTTGTAGACACGCTAGCCCTGTCGACAGCTGTAGTCAAGCCTGCCCGGGGCCTTCCCCCGCGTGGCCGTAGAATGGCGATCCATTCGAACCGAGCCCCGCCGATGTCCCGCAACTCCAAGGCCAAGCGCGACCAGCGCAAGAAGCGCCAGCCCAAGCGTCCGTTCCTTCGCCTCAACCGCGACCAGCAGGTGGTCAACCACGCGGTGATGATCGACGAGGAGCAGCGGGTGGTGGCGGCCATCGGCCTGCAGGAAGGCGGCGAGTGGCTGCTGTCCATCGGCGGGCAGACCATGGGCAACGCGGACAACCCGGTCCCCATGCTGGCCATGCTCAAGCACCTGGCCGGCCTGCAGGAAAAGGAAGGCAAGAAGGTCGAGGTGCAGTACTCGACGCAGCTGCAGCAGATGATCGACGACCTCGCGGCCGACGAGGGCAAGACGTCGGAGGAATACCTGGCCATGCTGGTGTCCGAGTTCGAGGACACCGGTGCGGCCGAGGACGAGGACGAAGACGGGCAGGCCGATGCCCCCGCGGGGGCCGGCAGCGAAGACGCTCCCGCGGCGTCCAAGGACGCCTGAGCGCGCCGGTGGCGGTCTACATCGACGATGCCGTCCAGCTATGGCGCGAACAGCGCTGGGCGCACCTGATGGCCGACACGCTGCCGGAACTGCACGCCATGGCGGCGCGGCTGGGCATTCCCCGCCGCGCCTTCCAGAACAAGCTCAGCGGCGCGCACTACGACGTGCCGGCGCCGCTGCGCGAACAGGCCATCGCCTACGGCGCGCGCGCGATCTCGCGGCACACGGACCGCGAGTTGCTCAAGTCGGTGATCGCCAACGCCCGCGCGCAGGCGCGCGGCGAGCACGCCTGAGCCACGCTCAGAACGGATCGCTGGCCGGGCGAATCTCTACGCCCAGCAGCGAGCAGAGCGCCAGCATGGCCTCGTCATCGCGGCTCAACGCCACCCAGCCGGCATGGCCGTCGCCGCCGGTGTTCCAGGTCCACAGCGAATAGCCGTGCTCGCGCAGGCCGTCGTAGGCCACGCCCAGCAGGGTCGGCACATCGACCGCGTCGGCGAAATCCTCGTCATCCAGGTCACCGCCCCAGTCGATGCGCACGTTCCAGCGCGCGGCCAGTTCGTCGAGCGCGGTCACCAAGGCCTCGACATCGTCGGCCGCCACGTGGAAGCCGGACGTCCAGTCGATCGCCTCGGCCAGCACCTCGAACCAGCGCTCGCTTTCCGGGTCGTCGGCCTCCTCGGCCATCGTCTCGCGCCAGTCGTCGAATTGCCGCAGCGCGGTTTCCTCGTCGCCCGGGTTGATGAGTACCAGCAGGTTCCAGACCCGTGCAGCGTGGTCGTCAACGTCGTCGAAATCTGAAATCAGGCCTTCTTCGTCTTCGTAATCGGCACTGTTGTCGGGCATGGCGGCGGATGCGGTGTGGGAAGCGGGAAATTCTGCGCGCGCAGGCGGCATCCGACAATCGCCGTTGCCGCGTCGGTGTTCCCGGCTATCCTATTGCGCTCATTCCCGCGAGTTTTGCCCCATGTCCGATACCCCGCCCGACCACCTCGCCGTCGACCCCCGCAGCCCGTTCCACGACCAGGCCGTGCTGGCGCGCGGCGTCGGCGTGCGCTTCAACGGCATCGAGCGCGACAACGTCGAGGAATACTCGGTGAGCGAAGGCTGGATCAAGGTGCAGGTCGGCAAGTCGCGTGACCGCCGCGGCAACCCGATGACGATGAAGGTCAAGGGCACGGTCGAGCCGTACTGGCTGAACCTGGATCAGAAGGCGGAGTAATCGCGTCGGCGCGGGTTTCCCACGGACGCCCCTGCCGCCTTCCTGCAGTCGCGGCCGAAGCCGCGCCTGCCCTCTCGATCCGCCGCGCGGGTTACATCACGATTTCAGCCGGTACCCGCTGCGGAAGATCAGCCACACCACCAGCAGGCATATGCCCAGGAACACCAGGGTCATGCCCGTGCTGACCGCGATGTGCACGTCGGCCTTGTCGTAGAACGCCCAGCGAAAGCCGCTGATCAGGTAGACCACCGGGTTGAACAGGGTGATCTTCTGCCACACCGGCGGCAGCATCGAAATCGAGTAGAAGCTGCCGCCGAGGAAGGTCAGCGGGGTGACCACCATCAGCGGGATCACCTGCAATTTCTCGAAGCCATCTGCCCACACGCCGATGATGAAGCCGAACAGGCTGAAAGTCAGCGCGGTCAGTACCAAAAAGCCCAGCATCCACAGCGGATGGGCGATCTCGTAGGGCACGAAGATCCGTGCGGTGGCCAGGATCAACAGGCCGAGCATCACCGACTTGGTGGCTGCCGCACCGACATAACCGATGACGATCTCCAGCCACGACACCGGCGCGGACAGCACCTCGTAGATGGTGCCCGACCACCGCGGCATGTAGATGCCGAACGAGGCGTTGGAAATGCTCTCGTTCAAGAGCGACAGCATGATCAGGCCCGGGATGATGAAGGCGCCGTAGCTGACGCCGTCGATGGGGCCCATGTGCGAGCCGATGGCCGCGCCGAACACCACGAAATACAGCGTGGTCGAGAGCACTGGCGAGGCGATGGACTGCATCAGCGTGCGGAAGGTGCGCGCCATCTCGAAGCGGTAGATCGCGCGGATCGCGTAAAGGTTCATGGGCGGCCCTCCGCGCCGTGTACCAGGCTGACGAAGATGTCCTCCAGCGAGCTCTCGCTCGAATGCAGGTCCTTGAAGTCGATGCCGTGCTCGTTGAGCCGGCGTAGCAGCGGACCGATGCCGGTGTCCTCGGCCTGTGCGTCGAACGTGTAGACCAGGCTGTGGCCGTCGCCGGCCAGTTCCAGCGGCAGGCCGGCCAGCGCTTCGGGAATCGCGTCCAGCGGCGACTGCAACGTCAACGTGAGCTGCTTCTTGCCGAGCTTGCGCATCAGCACGTGCTTGTCCTCCACCAGCACCAGTTCGCCACGGGTGATGACGCCCACGCGGTCGGCCATTTCCTCGGCCTCCTCGATGTAATGGGTCGTGAGGATAATCGTGGTGCCCTGCTCGCGCAGGCGCCGCACCATCTGCCACATGTCATGGCGCAATTCCACGTCCACGCCGGCGGTGGGTTCGTCCAGGAACAGCACCTTCGGCTCGTGTACCAGTGCCTTGGCGATCAGCACGCGGCGCTTCATGCCGCCGGACAGCGTGGAGATCTTGTTGTGGCGCTTGTCCCACAGCGAGAGGTCGCGCAGCACGCGCTCGAGCAGCGCATCGTCGGGCGCCTTGCCGAACAGCCCGCGGCTGAAGCGCAGCGTCGCCCATACGCTTTCAAACGCATCGGTGGACAGTTCCTGCGGCACCAGGCCGATCAGCGAGCGCGCAGCGCGGTAGTCGGTCAGGATGTCGTGGCCATCCACGCGCACCTGTCCAGCGCTCGGGTTGACCAGCCCGCAGACGATGCTGATCAGCGTGGTCTTGCCGGCGCCGTTGGGACCGAGCAGCGCGAAGATCTCGCCGCGACGGATCTGCAGGTCCACGCCGCGCAGCGCCTGGAAACCGCCGGCATAGGTCTTGTTGAGTCCCTGGATGGAAACGATGGGATCCACGAAGTGTCCATGGGAAGGGCAATGGCCGCACAGCGTAGTGCCCCGGACGGCGGGTTTGAAGGCCCGCATGCGGGAGAATCCATCCCAACCGCCCCCATGCCTAGCGCTGCCGCGATTCGATCAGGTCCAGGTTGCGGACCAGTCGCCGCGAGAGTTCGTCGGAAATCTGCCCTCGCCGCGCCAGCTTGAACAACTCGTTGCGTTCGGCGCTCAGACCGGCGCCGCGCATCCGCCGCAGCACCTGCTCGTACGCCCTGGCCTGCTCCGGGTCGGTGTCGGACAGGTCGCCGTCTCCCACCTTGCGCTGGTACAGCTGGCTCACGCGTTCGGCCGCGCGGTTGTAGTACTCGGCTTCGGCCTCGTTCACCACGCCCTGGCGACGCAGCCGCTCCACCGCTTCCAGCGCGGCCCTGGCCGAGGCGGTGCGCGCCAGGTCCTCCTGCTGCTGTTCGCTGGATTCCTCGGGGAATTCCAGCCCCTTCAGCAACCGCGGCAGCACCAGGCTGCCGACCAGCAGCGAGACCAGGATCACCGCCGCGGCCAGGAAGATGGTGAGCTGGCGCACCGGGAACGGCGTGCCATCAGGCAGCAGCAGCGGGATGGTCAGCACGCCGGCCAGGGTGATGGCACCGCGCACGCCGGCCAGCGAGGTCGCCACCACGATGCGCCATGGCGGGCTGGTGCGCTGCTCGCCCCGGCGATGCGCGGTGAACAGGCTCCAGCGCAGCGATACCCATACCCACGCCAGCCGCAGCAAGGCCAACGTGGCGTTGATCGCCAGCACGTAGGCCACCAGCCACCACGGATTGACGTGGCCGGCCTCGCGCACGCTGTGCACCGCGCCGTCGAGGATGCCCGGCAACTGCTCGCCCAGCAGCACGAACACGATGCCATTGAGGGTGAACTGCACCGTGTCCCACACCGCGCCGCGCTGCACGCGCAAGGCGCCGGGCGCGTTGCCGCTGAGCTCCACGTAGCTCATGGTGATGCCGGCGGCGACTGCGGCCAGGATGCCCGAGGCCTGGACCGCCTCGGCGGCCAGGTAGGCAGCGAACGGCGTGAGCAGGTTGACCAGGATCGCCGAGCCCGGCTCCTCGCCGAAATGGCGCCAGATCCACCCCTGCGCGCGGCTCAACGCGAAGGTGGCCAGCACGCCGCAGGCCACGCCGGCCAGCGCCACCCACAGGAAGGTCGCCGAGGCCGAGGCCAGCGAAAACGCACCGGTCATCACCGCGGCGATGGCGAACTGGAAGCACACCAGGCCCGAGGCATCGTTGAGCAGCGACTCGCCTTCCAGGATATGCATCAGGCGCTTGGGAATCGGCACCTTCGCCGAGATGGACGACAGCGCCACCGGATCGGTCGGCGAGATCACCGCCGCCAGTGCGAAGGCCACGGCCATGGGCATGGCCGGGATCATCCAGTGGATCAGCAGCCCGGCGCCGACCACGGTGAACACCACCAGCCCCAGCGCAAGCTCCAGGATCACGCCCTTGTCGCGGAACAGGCCCTGCTTGGGGATGCGCCAGCCATCCAGGAACAGCAGCGGCGGCAGGAACAACAGGAAGAACAGCTCCGGCTCCAGCTCGTGGCCGCGGTCGAACACGCCGGAAATCACCGCGCCCAGCGCGATCTGCACCAGCGGCAACGGCAGCGAGAAAGGCAGCAGGCGTACCAGGTAGCCACTGGCGGCCACGGCCAGCAGCATCGCCAGGACGACGTCGATCGAATGCATGACGGATCCAGGGGGAAGGACCACCGGCGGGCGGTGGCAAGGCAACCAGGGCGCCAATGCCACGGCGCCTCCCCGAACCTTAACCGGCCAGCGGCGCGGAGAAAACCGCCCGCAGTACCGGGCCGGCTACACTCCCGGCCTGGAGACCAGGGAGCACGGCCCATGCAGTACCTGCTGTTGATCTACACCGACGACACGCTGCTGCAAGCGCTCCCCGAGGGCGAGGCCGACAGCATGATGCGGCACTGCTTCGCCGGCGCCGACGAAATGAAGGCGCAGGGCCAGTTGCTCCAGTCCCAGCAGTTGGAGAGCCCGGAGCAGGCGCGCAGCGTGCGCATCCGCGACGGCAGGCTCAGTGTCAGTGACGGCCCATTCGCCGAAACCCGCGAGATGCTGGGCGGCTTCAACCTGATCGAGGCCGACAGCCTGGAGGAGGCGGTGGAGATCGCCATCCGCTTCCCCTGGGCCAGCGCCGGCTGCGTGGAAGTGCGACCGGTCCGCGACATGGACGCGGTGCGCCGCCGCGTGGGCGCACCGCCCGCCCCGTGACTCAGGCGGCCCGCCGCTGCGCGGCGTCGCCGTCGAAGCGATAGATGTCCATGGCCAGGAAACCCATGTCGATGCCGGCATCGATGCGCTGCGCGCCCAGTTCCTCGCCGCCGGCCGCGCCGGCCGCCACGAAAAGCGGTAGCAGGTGTTCGTCGGTGGGATGCGCGCGTTCGGCATACGGCGCCTGCCGCCGGTAGTCGAGCAGCGCGGGAATGTCACTGTCGCGCAGGCGCGCTTCGGTCCACTCGATGAAGGGCTTTACGTAGGGCGCTTCGCGTCCTTCGCCGTACCCGCCACGGAAATCGTGCAGGTTGTGGGTGATGCTGCCCGAGCCGATCACCAACACGCCCTGCTCGCGCAGGGGCGCCAGCGCGCGGCCGACGGCGAACGCATGGGCCGGCCCCAGCCTGGGCTGGATCGACACCGGCACGACCGGGATATCGGCCTGCGGATAAAGGAAGCGCAGCGGCACCCACACGCCGTGGTCAAGGCCACGGGCAGGGTCCTGCGCGGCCGGCAGGCCCGCCTGTTCGAGCAGCTGCTGGATCTCGCCGGCCAGCGCCGGGTCGCCGGGCGCGGGGTACTGCAAGGTGTAGAGCTCCGGGGGGAATCCACCGAAATCATGGACCGTCTCCGGCTGGGCCGCCGCGCCGACCAACGGGCGCGTCGCCAGCCAATGCGCGGTGGCGACCACGATCGCGCGCGGCCGCGGCAGGGACTGGCCGATCTCGGCCAGGCGCGGCCCGACCTGCCCGGGCGCCAGGGCGGTCATGGGAGACCCATGCGAAACGTAGAGCGACGGCAGCGTGGCCATGACGATCTCCAGTAGGAAGTCGATAGGCTAACGCGACATCCGTGTAGCGAAAGCCCGCCAGAACCAAAGGTTTGTTCCATTTTCGGCAACGATGCGCACGGGTCGTCCAGACCGTCCCACTCGTTAGATTCCTCCAATTCCGCCCAAAATCCGTCATCGGCACCGTATGGCGCTTCCCCAACGCCGTGCCGCCATGTCCCTGCCTTCCCTCACCGCCCGCCTGCTGGCCCCCCTCCTGCTTTCCGCCACCGCCGCCAGCGTCCACGCCGAAGAGGCGCCCGTTCCGGCACGCGAAGCCCACTACACCGGGACCCTGCTCAGCAGTGGCCCCCCGTTGTCGCAGGGCACGCTCATCGTGCAGCCGTACCTGGTCCAGACCCAAGTGACGGGACGCTACGACGCCGAAGGCCAACGCCACGGCGTGGACGGTGCCCCGGACGACTGGCGCGTCCTGCTGCCGATGACCTATGGCGTCACCGACCGCTTCACCATCGGCGCCACCCTGCGAGGCATCTACGCACGCACCGACGACGCCGAGCGTCGCTGGACGGTCGGCGACACGGGCCTGTTCGCCCAGTACAGCCTGTACAAGGGCGAGGGCGCGGCACGTCCGACGCTGGCCGTGGGCGTGCGCCAGAACATGCCGACCGGCCGCCATGACCAGCTTGATCGCCGCGGCCTGGCCGATGCCACCGGCAGCGGTGCTGCCTTCACGATGCTGGGCCTGTACGGACAGGCCTACTTCCTGCCCGAGCGCAACCTGCGCGCGCGGGTGAACCTGCATTACCGCCTGCCGGGTGCCGGCGTGACCGTACACGACCGCAGCGGCTACGGCACCGCGGCCGGTGAACACGGCCGTGTCCACCTGGGCAGTGCTTTCCAGGCACTGGCCGGCGCCGAATACAGCTTCAACCCGAAGTGGGTGCTGGCGGCCGATCTGTTGTACGAACGCTCGCAGGGCGACACCCTGCATCGCCGCACCCCGAGCCCGACCGGCATCCACCGCGAGAACGTGAGTGGCGACAGCTCCTGGCGCCTGTCGGTCGCACCGGCGGTGGAATACCACCCGTCGAGCAAGGTCGGCATCATCGGCGGTGCGCTGGTCTCGGTGGATGGGCGCAACAGTGCCGAACTGTTCTCCCCGCAGCTCTCCGTGATGTTCGCGTTCTGAGGAAGCACCATATCTCCAGAAAGGGCGGCCTAAGGCCGCCCTTTTTCGTGGCCGGCGAGCAGCGCGTCATCCACGAGGTAGTGCCGGCGAACCACCCAATGACGCAAACACAACTCCCGATCCCGGATGCTGTCATTCCAGTACGCGCGCACCCCGGCGTCCCAACAGATCCCCCACCCCCCAGGAGTTCCCGATGCAAACCCGCACGCTTGGCCGCCAAGGCCCGGTCGTATCCGCCCTCGGCCTCGGCTGCATGGGCATGAGCGCCTTCTATGGCGGCGGCCGCGACGACGCCGAGTCGATCGCCGTCATCCACCGCGCGCTCGACCTCGGCGTCGACCTGCTCGACACCGCCGACATCTATGGTCCGCACACCAACGAGGTCCTGGTGGGCCGCGCCATCGCCGGCCGCCGGCAGCGCGTCTTCCTGGCCACCAAGTTCGGCATTCGCCTGGACCCGGATAATCCTGCCGCCCGCGGCGCCGATGGCCGCCCCGAATACGTCATCGCTTCCTGCGAAGGCAGCCTCAAGCGCCTGGGCGTGGACCACATCGACCTCTACTACCAGCACCGCGTGGACCCCAATGTCCCCATCGAGGACACCGTGGGCGCCATGTCGCGCCTGGTCGAACAGGGCAAGGTGCGCTTCCTGGGCTTGTCCGAAGCGGCCGCCGACACCATTCGCCGCGCCCATGCGGTGCACCCCATCACCGCCGTGCAGACCGAATACTCCTTGTGGACGCGCGACCCGGAGCACAACGGCGTCCTGGCCACCACGCGCGAACTCGGCATCGGCTTCGTGCCCTATTCGCCGCTGGGTCGTGGCTTCCTCACCGGTGCCATCCGTTCGCCGGAAGACTTCGACGCCGACGACTACCGCCGCCGTTCGCCGCGCTTCCTGGGCGAGAACTTCGCCCGCAACCTCGCCCTGGTCGACGAGGTCCGCGCAATGGCGACCTCGCGTGGCGTCACCGCCAGCCAGCTGGCCCTGGCCTGGGTGCTCGCCCAGGGCGATGACCTCGTGCCGATCCCTGGCACCAAGCGCATCCGCTTCCTCGAAGAGAACCTCGGCGCGCTCGACGTCCACCTGACGCCCGATGAACTGGCCCGGATCGACGCCGTGTTCCCGCCCGATGCCGCCGCCGGCGCCCGCTATCCCGACGCCCCGATGGCGCTGGTCAACGGCTGACCCGCCCTGCCCGCGCGCCGGCTCAGCCCGGCGCGTGGCGCAGCCGCTCCAGCACCTGATCCAGCGGCGCCGGCCGCCCAAGCAGCCAGCCCTGCACCTGGTCGCAGCCATGCGCCGCCAGCCATTGCAGCTGGACCTCATGCTCCACCCCCTCGGCGATCACCTTCAGCCCCAGGTTGTGGCCCAGCGTGATCAGCGCCCGGCAGATCGATGCATTGCGCTCCTCGCGTTCGACATCGATGACGAACGAGCGGTCGATCTTCAGGGAATCCAGCGGCATATGCTGCAGGTAGGACATGCTGGAGAAGCCGGTACCGAAATCGTCGAGGGAGATGCACACGCCCTGCGCGTGCAGGCCATGCATCGCCTTGAGCGCACGCAGCGGTTGGCGCATCAGGCTGCTCTCGGTCAGCTCCACGTGCAGGCCACCGCGCGCCACGCCGTGTTCCTCGCAGGCGGCGGCCACGTCGGCGGCCAAATCGCTGTGGTGGAACTGCAATGCCGATACGTTCACCGCAATCGGCAGATCACGCCAGCCGTGGTCGGCCAGCCGGCGCTGCGCGCGCGCGGCCTCGCGCAGCGCCCATCGCCCCAGCGGCAGGATCAGCCCGGTGTCCTCGCACAGCTGGATGAACTCACCCGGCAGCCGCCAGCCTCCCTCGGCCACACGCCAGCGCAGCAGCGCCTCCAGCGCCACCGGCTCACGCGTGCGGCAGTGGGAGATCGGCTGGAAATGCAGCTCGAACTCGTGCCGGTCAATCGCCTGGTGCAGCCGCCCGGCCAGGCGCAGGCGCTCACTCAGGCGCAGCGCGATCCCGGCATGGAAGCGCACCACCGGCTCGCTCTCCTCGCGTGCGGCATGCGCCGCCTGCGCCGCCTTGGCGATGACCTCCTCGGCCTGCGCGCCATCGTCTGGATAGCTGGCCACGCCGATGCGCAGATCGAGCTGGTGGAACGAATCGCGCCCTTGTACCGGTTCGGAAAGGCTCGCCACCAGCACCTCGACGACCGTATCGAGCGGGTGCTGGCCGGAGATGGCGAAGACGAAATCCTCCGCCGGCTGGAATGCCAGCCAGCCATAGCGATCGGCCAGCGATTTCAGCCGCTGCTTGAGGTTGCGCAGCACCGCCTCGCCGGTTTCGCGCCCGAGCGTGTCGCCGATGAGCTGCAGCCCCCGCAGCTCGACATGCGCCACGTGATAGCGCGATTGACCCTGCTCGCGATCCAGCCATTCGGCCAGCGCGCGCACGGTGAGCAACCCGGTGGCCGCATCATGGCTGGCGCGGTAGGCGAGCTCGCGCTGGTACGCCATGTGGTCGCTGACGTTCTCGGCCAACGCCA
The DNA here is from genome assembly GCA_023386795.1 of Pseudomonadota bacterium. GTDB lineage: Bacteria > Pseudomonadota > Gammaproteobacteria > Xanthomonadales > Xanthomonadaceae > Stenotrophomonas_A. Next base: position 4,080 of record JAEWJB010000094.1, on the reverse strand, counting down.
GGCGCGCACGGATGCCGGCGATCTCCAACTGCGAGGTATGCACGCGCACGTCGATCAGGCTGCCGTTGCGGCGCCGGTGAACGTGCAGCAGCGGCGCCACGCTGTCACCGGCCGGCGGCAGCGCCGGCGCATGCAGGCGATCCTGCAGGGCCGGCTCGATGTCCGCCAGGTGCATGCGCAAGAACTCCTCCCGGCTGTAGCCGTACTCGCGCACCGCCGCCGGGTTCACTTCCAGGAACATGCCGGTCTCGGCGTCGAACAGCCAGCACGGCAACGGGCTGAGCTCGAAGATCAGGCGGAACTGCCGCTGCGCATCCAATGCCAGCGACTGGATCTCCACCCGCTCGCTGATGTCCACCACCGTACCGGTCATGCGTCGCTGCGAATGCCCATCGGGCACCAGCGCGCCACGTACCGACACCCAGCGCTCGCCCAGCTCCGGCAGCAGCAGGCGGAAGGTCATGTCCAGCACTTCCTCGCCGCGCCAGGCACGCGCCAACGCACGGGTCAGGCGACGTCTGTCCTGCGGGTGGACGCGTTGCATGAACTCGCCGACCGGCAATCCCGGCAGGTCGGATTGGAAGATGTCTGCCGCCTGTTGCGACCATTGCAGGTAGTCGCCGTCCGACGCGATCGACCAGGTGCCGATGCCACCGGCCTGGTGCGCCAGGCGCAATTCCTCGTCGCCGGCACGCAAGTCGGCCTGCAAACGCGCCTGGTGGCGCTCGGCGCGGCTGAGGCTGCGCAGCAGGTAGGCGTAACCGGCGAGGTAGAACACGTAGACGCCGATGGCCAAGGCGAACAGGGTCCACCAGGGCGCCAACACCTCACGCTTGTCCAACGCGGCATAGACGCGGATGGGATATGGCGGCGACGTGCCGGCCGCAGCGATCCGCCGCGTGCCGTCCAGCACGCTGACGTGGTCGCCGAGCGGCACGATCCGTGATTCGCGCTTGAAGCTGCCCGCCGGCAGGCGGGGCGGAGCGGCTACCGGATTGTCCGTGGACCCGGATGTGCGCGCGAGCACGATGCCATCGACGTCGGTCAGCGACACCACGCCGCGCCGCCCCACGTCCAGGTCGGCCAACAGCCGCTGCAACTCGCTGCGGCGCAAACGGGTCAGGATCCAGCGGTCATCGCCCATGTCAACCGCCAGCCGCAGCAGCCATTCGCCGTCCGGCCCGCGTTCGGGTGCGCCGATGTACAGGTCGCTGCCTTCGCCGCGCCGCGCCGGCACGGTCCACCGCGCCAGCGTGGGGTCACCGCGTCCGTCGGTCAGCGGCCGGCCGGCCCGGTCCACCACCACAATGCTTTCGATCTCCGCATGCCGGCTCACCACGCCCTGCATCGATTCGCTGAGCAGGTCCGGCGCCTGGTCCGGCACGCGGCCGAACAACTCGTGGGCATCGGCGGCGATGCCGCGCATGGCGCGCTCCAGGTTGCGCAGCTCCAGGGCCATCAGCCGCTGCGTGCCGGTAGCCAGCGCCATCGCCTGGCGCTGCGCCGCTTCGCAGCGCGCCTGCCAGTCGTGCACCAGTACCAGCACCAGCCCCAGGCAGAGCAGCACCCCGAGCACCACGCCCGCCAGCGTGACGCGACGCAGGTGGGGCAGTTCCGGCGGAGCCTGGGATGCGGAGGGGGCGACGGCGAGCGGCGGCATTACGTGGCGTTCGTCTCCGGTTTCTTCCCGCTCATCGGCGGGCGGGCGGGGTTCTTGAACGGCATCGACCACCACACTGAACCGCACAGGGCACGCACCGAGTGAAATCCACCTATTCAGGTGGGTGGCGGTACCTGCTCGCAGGCTGCCGGCCTACACTCCGTTGTTTCCGCCTGTCGCAACGCCGAGCCGCTCCATGCCACAGCTGCACCGTTCCACCCTGCTTCTCGCCCTGCTCTCCGTCCTGCCCCTGGCCGCCTGCCAGCGCGATACCGCCGCCGGACCCGCCGCGGCCAGCCCCGCTCCCGCGCCCGCCACTGCCGCCGCCAAGCCACAACTGGGCGCCTTCGGTTTCGACGCCAAGGGCATGGACCGCAGCATCGCCGCGGGCGACGACTTCTTCAGCTTCGCCAACGGCGAGTGGGTCAAGACCACCCAGATTCCGGCCGACCGCGCCAGCTACAACAGCTTCACCCGCATCGTCGTCGATACCGAGCAGCACACCCGCGACATCATCGAGGGTGCGTCGGCCAACGACCGCGCCACGGGCGAGGAAAAGAAGATCGGCGACTACTACGCCGCCTTCATGGACGAAGCCGGCATCGAGGCCAAGGGCGTGGCGCCGGTACAGCCGGAACTGGACGCCATCGCGCAGATCGCCGACAAGCAGGCACTGGCGCGCGAGATCGGCGGCGAGCTGCGGGCCGACGTCGACCTGCTCAATGCCACCGATTTCTACACCGACCGCCTGTTCGGCCTGTGGGTCACCGCCGACCTGATGCAGCCCGAGCGCTACGCCCCGTACCTGGTGCAGGGCGGCCTGGGCATGCCCGAGCGCAGCTTCTACCTGGAAGGCGGCCGCATGGCGCCGCTGCGCGACGCCTACAAGGCGCACATCGCCAAGGTGCTGGAACTGGCCGGCCAGCCGGACCCGCAGGGCCAGGCCACGCGCATCCTCGCCTTGGAAACCGCGCTCGCCCGCGTGCATGCCACGCAGGAACAGACCAATGACGTGAAGGCCGGCGCCAACGCATGGAAGCAGGCCGACTTCGCCGCCAAGGCGCCAGGCCTGGACTGGGATGCGTTCTTCGCCGCCGCCGGTCTCGGCGCGCAGCAGGACTTCATCGTGTGGCAGCCGCAAGCCGTCGCGGGTACCGCGGCGCTCATCGCCTCGCAGCCGCTGGAGACCTGGAAGGAATACCTGGCATTCCGTGCGCTGGACCGCGCCTCGCCTTACCTGTCCAAGGCCTTCGCCGACGAGCGCTTTGCGTTCTATGGCGCCACGCTCGACGGTACCCCGCAGCAGCGCGAGCGCTGGAAGCGCGGCATCGACGCCACCAACGACGCACTGGGCGAGGCGGTGGGCAAGCGTTACGTGGACAAGTACGTGAGCGCGGCGACCAAGGAGCGCGCCGAGGCGATGGTGCACAACATCATCGATGCCTTCAGCCGTCGCATCGACAAGGTCGAGTGGATGAGCGCGCAAACCAAGACGCACGCCAAGGCGAAGATCGCCGGCCTCACCGTGGCCGTCGGCTACCCGGACAAGTGGCGCGACTACAGCGCCCTGGACGTGCGTCGCGACGATGCGCTGGGCAACGTGGAGCGCGCCGAACTGTTCGAGTACAAGCGCAACCTGGCCAAGCTCGGCAAGCCGGTGGACCATGGCGAGTGGTACATGCTGCCGCAGACGGTGAATGCGCTGAATGTCCCGCTGGAGAACCGCCTGATCTTCCCGGCGGCGATCCTGCAGCCGCCGTTCTTCGACCCGGCCGCCGACGATGCGGTCAACTACGGCGCCATCGGTGCGGTGATCGGCCACGAGATCAGCCACAGCTTCGACAACACCGGCGCGTTGTTCGACGAACACGGTGCACTGCACGACTGGTGGACGGCGCAGGACCTGAAGAAGTTCGAGGCCGCCGGCAATGCACTGGCCGCGCAGTTCAGTGCCTACAAGCCTTTCGACGACCTGGCGGTGAACGGCAAGCTGACGCTGGGCGAGAACATCGCCGACGTCGCCGGCCTGGCGACCGCGCATGACGCCTACGTGCTGTCGCAGCAGGGGAAGCCGGCGCAGGTGCTGGAAGGCTTCACGCCTGACCAGCGATTCTTCCTGGGCTTCGCGCAGGCCTGGCGCGGCAAGTATCGCGATGCCGCGCTGCGCAATGCGGTGCTGACCGACGTGCATGCACCCGGCCGTTTCCGTGCGCAGACCGTGCGCAACCTCGACGCGTGGTATCCCGCGTTCGAAGTGAAGCCGGGCCAGCAGTTGTATCTGGCGCCGGAGCAGCGGGTGAAGATCTGGTAGGCGCCTGACGCTTGCCTGGAACGACAAACGGCGGCCGATGGCCGCCGTTTGTTTTCAGGACGCACGAAGCCCTGTTGTAGGAGCGGGGTGAGCCCCGCCCCCGGGGTGG
>JAEWJB010000077.1 GCA_023386795.1 Pseudomonadota bacterium | reverse complement strand
CCACCCCTGCGCGCCCCCGGCCCCGGCTCCCCCCGCTCCTGCAGGGAAATGTCAGGCCGCCAGCAGTCCGCGCTCGACCAGCCACGCGCGCGCATTCTCCGCGTCGTGCTCGAACCAGGCTCGCGTCGAACCGAGCCGGTACGTGTAACCCCATGCGTCCATGTCGGCCATCAGCTGCGCGCTGCCCACGCCGGGCAGGGCATCGGCCAGCACGATCTGCAGGTAGCAAGTGGCATCTTCTTCCTCCACCGAGTCGGTGGCGTCGGTATGCACCTGCGCGCGTTTTTCCGGCGGCAGCACGATGAGGTGGCAGGCCTCGTGCAGCATCGAGTGCACCGGGGTGTCGCCGCGCACGTAGACGTCGCACCCGATGATGCCGGCCTCCGGTTCGCCCCAGTAGCTGCCCGGGATCCGCTCGCCGTCCGCCACCAGGTGCAGGCGCAGCGCGTGACGCGCCAGCAGCGCGGCGGCATCGGCCAGGGCGATGTCGGCCAGGCGGGTGACCACGGGGTCGGCGGAGGCGGTGTCCAGCGTCTTGTCCTGCGCGAAAGCGGCGCCGGCCGGAGCCGGCGCGCGAGGGTTACTTGTCCGAGTCTTCCGGCAGCGCCACCGAGATGTCGAGCACGTCGTTGTGGCCGTCCTTGATCAGGTCGACCTTCACCGCGTCGGCGTCGATGTTGACGTACTTCTTGATCACTTCCAGCAGTTCGCGCTGCAGCAGCGGCAGGTAATCCGGGCCGCCGCGTTGCGAGCGTTCCTGCGCGATGATGATCTGCAGTCGGTTCTTCGCGGTTTCGGCGGTGTTTTTCTTGCTCTTGAGAAAGTCGAGCAGTCCCATGCCTTAGCCTCCGAACAGCTTGCTGAAGAAGCCTTTCTTTTCCACCGAGGTGAAGCGCATCGGCCGCTCCTCGCCGAGGATGCGCGCGACCGCGTCATCGTAGGCCTGGCCCGCCGGCGACTCGGCATCGAGGATCACCGGCTCGCCCTTGTTGGAGGCGTTGAGGACGTCGCCCGACTCGGGGATCACGCCGATGGCCTTCAGGCCCAGCACTTCCTCCACGTCGGTGATCGAGAGCATCTCGCCGGCTTCCACGCGCGAGGGGCTGTAGCGGGTCAGCAGCAGCGCGGCCGGCACGCTCTGGCCGGCCTCGGCCTTGTGCGTCTTGGAGTCGAGCAGGCCGATGATGCGGTCCGAGTCGCGCACCGAGGACACTTCCGGGTTGACCACGACCACCGCGCGGTCGGCGAAGTACATCGCCAGGAACGCGCCCTTCTCGATGCCGGCCGGGGAGTCGCACACGATGAAGTCGAACCCGTCGGCCGCCAGGTCCTTGAGCACCTTCTCCACGCCTTCCTTGGTCAGCGCGTCCTTGTCGCGGGTCTGCGAGGCGGCCAGCACGTAGAGGTTGTCGAAGCGCTTGTCCTTGATCAGCGCCTGCTTGAGCGTGGCTTCGCCGTGCACGACGTTGACGAAGTCGTACACCACGCGACGCTCGCAACCCATGATCAGGTCCAGGTTGCGCAGGCCGACGTCGAAATCGATGACCGCGACCTTCTTGCCCCGCCGTGCCAGCCCGCAGGCCAGGCTCGCGCTGGTGGTGGTCTTGCCGACGCCGCCCTTGCCGGAGGTGACTACGATGATTTCAGCCAATGGAATGCTCCAGGTAATGTCTTGAGGGTGGGCTGCGTCAGTCCAGCGCAGCGATCTTGATCTGGTCCTGCTCCAGCCAGACCTGGACGGCCTTGCCACGCAGTTCCTTGGGGATATCGTCCAGCACCTTGTAGTGGCCGGCAATGGCGACCAGTTCGGCGTTGAATTCGCGGCAGAAGATGCGCGCCTCGGCATTGCCCTGCGCGCCGGCCAGGGCGCGCCCTCGCAGGTTGCCATAGATGTGGATGCTGCCGTCGGCGATCACTTCGGCGCCGGCGCCCACGGTGGAGAGCACGGTGAGGTCGGCATTCTCGGCATACAGCTGCTGGCCCGAGCGCACGGCGTTGCGCTGCATGCGGCCCGGTTTCGGGGCGGCGGCCGGCGGCGGGGGCGGTGCGGGGGCGGCGACCGGTGCCGGGGGCGGCGGGGGCGTGGGGGCCGCGCCGCCGTCCAGGCGCTCGTACTGGGCGCGGAACTTGGCCAGCAGCGGCAGGCCCAGGGCCACCGACAGCTGTTCGATCTCGGTGGTGCCGTAGGCCAGCGCCACCGGCAGCACGCCGGCCTCGCGCAGGCCCTCCAGCAGGGCACGCGCGGTGTCCACGTCCGGGGTCTGGCTCAGGCCGCCGAAATCCAGGATCACCGCCGCGCGGCCGAACAGCTTGGGCGCGCGCGCCACGCGTTCGCGCATTTCCTGCGTGAGCCGCGGCACGTCCAGCGTGCGGATGCGCAGGTTGGCAATGCCGACCTGGCCGATCTTCAGTTCGCCCGCCTGTTCGAAATCCAGGGTTGCCGACGCCACGCTCAGGTCCCCGTCGGGCGCTGGGCCCGCTGGGTGTTGCGCGGATGGCCCACCCAGGGGACATCCGGCAGGTCGCCGCCGTAGGTCTCGCGGACCCACGAATAGCTGCACATGTCCTTGAGCAGCATGCTGGCGCGCACGTCGACGTCGTCCATCATGTTCTGGCCCACCTCGCGGAAACCGAAGCTGCCATGGAACAGCAGGGCGGCATCGGCGCCGTGTTCCAGGAACACCTCGCAGGCCAGCTGCGGGTAGCGCAGCTCGGCGTAGCTCTGCACGTCGGCATAGAACGCCCGGCCCACGCCACCGCCGCGGCGGCGGCTGGCGACCACGATGCGGTCGATGTAGAAGAAATCCGGGTAGCGCTCGCGAAACCAGGCGAAATTGCTGCTGTCATGCGGCGCGCGGCTGCCGAAACCGACCAGGAAGCCGGCCAGGTTGCCGTCGCGCTCGGCGACGCGGAAGTACTCGGCGTGCTCGTAGAAACGGTGCAGCCGGGCCGAATCCAGGGGAAGGATCGCCAGGCCGGCGTTGTTGTTGAGGGCCAGGACGGAATCGAGCTCGTGCTCTTTCACGTCGCGGATCACGATCGACATTGGAACTCCGTGGGTAAAGCGGTCGGCACGCAGCCGTGCAGGATTGTCTCACGGTCGCCGCGGGGGCGGGTAGCCGAGAGGGCCTGGAAGCATGCCCGGGACTTCCGGCACGGTTGACTTCAACCGGGGCGTTCTCCGAATTTAGCCTGGCCGGCGCGGCCTTGCCGGCCGTTGCGGGCCCTCGCCGGGCCCACGGGCCCGCCCCGCCGGGCGTTGCGGCGGCCCCTCAATACCGCCGTACGACGGAAGCGCGCATGGCCGATGGTTCGCAAGTGAAGTACCTGGTCAAGAACGAATCCCTGCTGCGCTATGCCGGCCTGTTCACCTGGGCCGCCGTCGGCCTGTGGCTGGTCATCTTCTTCCTGGACCCCGAGTCGCTGCCGCTGTACGAGCTGGAGGGCGCGCCGTTCGCGCGCATCGTGCGCTGGGTCGTGGTGTACCTGGCGTTCGGCCTCATCTACTGGGGGGTCACCCGCGACCTGAATGGCGCGCGCCTGCGTCTGCTCGACCATCTTTCGCTGCTGGTGATGACCGCCTGCGCGATCGGGGTGAGCTTCTTCTCCGGCACCGCGCTGGGCAGCATCCTGCTGATGGTGCTGGCTGGCCTGTTCCCATGGCTGCTGCCGGTGCGCATGGCGGTGTTCTGGCTGGTGCTGGGCAACCTGGCGGTGGTGCCGGTCTACGCCAACCTGATGGGTTTCCCCTGGGTGGTGGCGATCCTGCAGGCCATGGGCTACCTGGGCTTTTCCAGCTTCGTGTTCGTGACCGCGCTGATCGCCAAGCGCCAGGTGCAGGCGCGCGAGGAACAGCGCCAGCTCAACGCCGAGCTGCGCGCCACCCGCGCGCTGCTGGCCGAAAGCGTGCGCATCAACGAACGCACGCGCATCTCGCGCGAGCTGCACGACCTGCTCGGCCACCACCTCACCGCGTTGAGCCTGAACCTGGAAGTGGCCGGCCATATCACCGAGGGCCAGGCACAGGAACACGTGCGCCAGGCCCACACGCTGGCCAAGCTGCTGCTGACCGACGTGCGCGAGGCGGTGAGCCAGCTGCGCGAGGGCGGGTCGATCGACCTGGCCGCCGCGCTGCGGCCGCTGGTGACCCAGGTGCCCTCGCTGGATATCCGTCTGGAGATGCAGCCGGCGCTGGTGATCGACGACCCCGAGCGCGCGCACGTGCTGCTGCGTTGCGTGCAGGAGATCGTCACCAATGTCGTGCGCCACGCCGGCGCCCGCCACCTGTGGATCGACATCCGCCGCGAGCAGGACGAGGTGGTGGTGGAGGCCCGTGACGACGGGCGCGGCGCGGACGGCTATGTCGCCGGCAACGGCTTGCGCGGCATGCGCGAGCGCGTGGCCCAGTATGGCGGCACGCTGGACATCCAAACCCGGCGCGGGGCAGGCTTCCGCCTGCGCCTGGCCATTCCCGGCAGTGTCGCGCCCCTGGCGGCGGCCGTTCCCAAAGGAGTGCTGTGATGATCCGTGTCTGTCTGGTCGACGACCAAACCCTGGTGCGGCAGGGCATCCGTTCGCTGCTGGCGCTGGACGACGGCATCGAGGTGGTCGCCGAGGCCGGCGATGGGCGGCAGGCGGTGGAGCAGATCCCCCAGATCAAGCCGGACGTGGTCCTGATGGACATGCGCATGCCGGTGATGTCCGGCCTGGAGGCGTTGCAGGTGCTCTCGCGCACCGGCACGCTGCCGCCGACGATCATTCTGACCACCTTCGACGACGACCAGCTGGTGCTGGCCGGGCTGAAGGCCGGTGCCAAGGGCTACCTGCTCAAGGATGTCTCGCTGGAGCAACTGGTCGGGGCGATCCGCACCGTGGCCGAAGGCGGGTCGCTGGTACAGCCGGCGGTGACCCAGCGCCTGCTGTCGGGCCTTGAGCACATGCGCAACGAGTTCGTCAGCCTGGACCGGCCCGACCCGCTGACCGATCGCGAGACCGAGATCCTGCGCCTGATGGCCAGCGGTTTCTCCAACAAGGAGATCGCCAATTCGCTGGGCGTGGCCGAGGGCACGATCAAGAACCACGTCTCCAACATCCTCTCCAAGCTCGGCGTGCGCGACCGCACCCGGGCGGTGCTCAAGGCCTTCGAGTTGCAGTTGGTCTGAGCCCACGCGCGAAGGGCGGCGCATCCTGAACGGATCGCCGGCCCTTGGCCGCGCCACGCTGTTGACGCGGCCTTCTGTCTACCGCTGGCAATGTGCCGTCGAGCCAATGCTGGCGGGGCCTGCCGGGCCTGTGCGGCGCGGTATGGCCGTTCGCCAGGAACGGCAACTGAACATTGGCCGCGAAGCCTGCTAGGATGGGCGCTTCGCTTCACTCAACCCGGCCGTGGGATCGGCCCCGGAGACTCCTGAATGACCCGTATTATCGAGTTCCTGATTGCCTTGGGGATCGTGGCTGGCCTGTTCGTCGTGGTGGGCCTGGTGCTTCCCTCGGAACGGCACATGTCCGAGAGCGTCGAGACCAACCGCAAGATGACCATCGTGTACGACACGGTGAACAGCTTCCGCCGTTTCAAGGACTGGAACCCGCTGGTGCTGCGTGATCCTAAGATCCAGCTGAAGCTTTCCGGCCCGGACGCCGGCAAGGGTGCGCGCATCGACTACAGCTCCACCGAGGGTTACATCGGCGACGGCAACTGGACGATCACCGACAGCGCCAAGAACGAGCGCGTCGACATCGCCATCGAGGACCCCACCAAGGGCACCGACAAGACGACGTCGTTCACGCTGGAGCCGACCGGCAAGAACAACCGCAACGTCAAGATCACCCAGGACTACTCGGTCAAGTACGGCTGGAACCTGTTCGGCCGCTATGCGGGCCTGTATGTCAGCCGCCACGTGGGCGACGACCTGAAGCTGGGCCTGTCGCGCCTGAGCAACCTGCTGGCCACCGTGCCGAACCAGGATTACCGCGCGGCCGACGCCGACGGCAAGTCGGTGCTGAACGACCTGAAGATCGTCGATGTGCCGGCCGAGGACCTGCTGGTCGTCAACGCGGGCAACATCGACCGCGACAACGAGACGATCAAGAAGTCGATCAAGGACAACCAGGAGTGGATCAAGCGCGTCATGGACGCCAACGGCCTTGAGCCGGCCGGTCCGGTCCGCATCGTGACCACCGACTTCGCCAGCGACAAGTACGCGTTCGACGTCGTGCAGCCGGTCCGCAAGCGTGCCGGTGGCGCGCCGAAGGCCGACGAAGCGAAGGACGAGGCCAAGGACGGTGCGAACGCCGCTGCCGCCCCGGTCGCCGACGCCACGCCGGTCGCCGCCAGCGGCGAGCCGCTGAAGGTCACCATCTCCGGTGGCGCGCCGGTCACCTACGTGCGCACCGAAGCCCATCGCTCGGCGTTCGCCAACTACACCGGCCACATGGCGGGTCTGGACGTGGCCCGTACCTCGCTGCGCGCCTGGGCCGTGACCAACGGCTACGAAGTGACCGACCGTCCGTACGAGTCGTGGAAGTCGGGCGTGGACAAGTCGTTCTCGCTGGAAGGCAACTTCGACATCTACTGGGCGATCAAGTAATCCCGCGCGCCTTCAGGCGCCCGGAGATCTGCCAAAAAACGCGCCGCTACATGCGGCGCGTTTTTTTTATGGCACATTGCGCCCAACCTCCCGCCTGGAACGATGATGCGTTTCCACGACCGCCGTAGCCGCAGGCCTTCGCTGGCCGCCTCATTCGGTGCACTGCTCGCCGCCGCAGCCGTCGCCTTGTCCGCCTATGCCGCCCACGCAGTGGCCGACGCCGCCGCGCAATCGCGGCTGCAGACGGCCGCGTTCTATGCCTTCGGGCATGGGGCGGTACTCGCCGCGCTCGGCGCTTCGCTGGCCGAGCGCTGGCTGGGCATGGCCGGCAGCACGTTGCTGCTGCTTGGCACGCTGCTGTTCTCCGGCAGCCTGGTCGGCGGCGTGCTGGCCGGCTGGTCCACTTCGCTGGCGCCGGTGGGCGGCACGATGCTTATCCTGGGCTGGCTGGTGTTGGCCGTGCAGGCATTGAGGCGCTGAGATGCCTCGCCATGCCCGCGGCTTCGATGTGGAACAGGCCTACGACCACCTGCGCAAGCGAGACCGCCGCCTGGCCACCTGGATGAAGCGGGTGGGCCCGCTGGAGGCACAGCCGGGCTGGCGCAAGCCGTTCGATCCGGTCGATGCGCTGGCGCGGGCGATCCTGTTCCAGCAGCTCAGCGGCAAGGCGGCTTCGACGATCGTCGGCCGGGTGGAAGCGGCGATCGGCAGCAAGCGGCTGCATGCCGATACGTTGTCGCGGATCGACGATGCCGCCTTGCGCGCCTGCGGCGTATCCGGCAACAAGGCGCTGGCGCTGCGCGACCTCGCGCGCCGCGAGGCAGCCGGCGAAATTCCCACGTTGCGGCAGATGTCCACGCTGCACCACGACGAGATCGTGGCGGCGTTGACGCCGATCCGCGGCATTGGCCGCTGGACGGTGGAGATGGTGCTGATGTTCCGGCTGGGCCGGCCCGATGTATTGCCCGTGGACGACCTGGGGGTGCGCAAGGGCGCGCAGCGCGTGGATGGGCTGGAGGCGATGCCGACGGCGAAGGAATTGCTCGCGCGCGGCGAGAAGTGGGGGCCGTACCGGACCTATGCGGGCCTGTACCTGTGGCGGATCGCGGATTTCACGGCCGAAGTGAAGCAGGCCACGCCGCGCTCGCAAGAGTAGGAACGGGCCGCGGTCAGCTGCCGCGATACCGCCAATGCCACGGCTCGTAGATGATGCTGTGGGGGTTGTCGCGCGGATAGCTCAGCGAGAAGCCGAAATCGCCTGCGTGCGCCTGCAGCCAGGCAAATGCGGCGCTGTTTTCGAAACTTTCCTCTGCGGGCGCCTGGTCCGGCGCGCCGATGTCGAGTGCTTCACCGCCGTGGTGCTCGCTGTAGCCGGGTGCGGCATTCACCGCGAGAATCTGCGCCAGCGTCTGCCCGCGCGCGAATTTCCGTTCGAAGATGCCGAGTTGGTGGTCGTGGCTGCGGTAGCCGGAAATGGCGTCCATGGCCACGCCCTGCGCTGCGGCCGCCATGCGCATGCGCTGCCATTGCCGCGCGGCGGCTGCAGTGAGCCATAGCGGTCGGCGGTAGCGGTCGCGTCCGGCATAGGCCAGGCGGTCGGGCTCGGCTTCCAGCACCAGCCCCGTGCTTTCCGCATAGGCCTGTGCATCCAGTCCCAGTGAGTCCAGACGTTCTTGCAGGCCGTGCAGGGGCAGGGCGCCCGCCGCGCGGCCCGGCTGGGCTTCGTGGCGGGTGAGCGCGTCCAGCGCCTCGTCCACGCCGGGCTCACGCCAGAAGCGCGTGACCAGCGGCATCAGTCCCTGCGGAAGGCGCGCGGCGAGATAACGACCGTCGCGCTTGCGTCGGAGCAGCCAATCGGCTTGCGCGAGGATGCGTGCGTCGTGGTTGCCGCGTGCGCGCAACAGGTGCGCGGGCCACAGCTCGATGGAGGCGGTGTTGAGCAGGGCGTGGTGCGGCGCGGCGGGCATGGCCGCAGCTTAGCCTTTGACGGGAGAGGCAGCCAGATGCGTCGGATGCGGTCGTGCCGTGCGCAGGGCATCGAGCAGGGCGCGCCCGTCGCGCGGTTCCAGCAGCAGGCCGCCGGCACTCTTGCGCGGCAGCCATACGCGCCAGCGGCCCGACGCGACTGCCACGAACGCGCGCTCGCGGTTCTTGAGCTTGAAGTGGCCGCTGTGGAATCCCGGCAGCCCAACGCCGTTGCGCTTATAGGCGATGCCCAGCTCGGTGCGTTCCTCGCGATCGAACAGGCGCGCCTTGGCCAGGTCCAGTGCATCGACCGGCACGTCGCAGCGGTAGAAGGTGGAGCGCACGCTCAGCACGCCATCCTTCAGCGTGGCGCGGTTGCGTCGCGCCGCCAGGGCGATGGTCACCCACACCGCGCTGCACGCCAGCGGTCCGATCAACTCGAACATGCCCCGCGCTTGCCAGGCAGCCAAGCCCTGTGCAGCCACGCTGCCGGCCAGGATCAGCCAGGGCACGGCCACCAGCAGCAGCGCAGCGAAGAACATCGGGCGGCCTTCCAGGGTGGCCAGTTCAAAAAACATGTCCTTGGACTCATGCATCGCCAGGCTCCTCTTCGATGGCCGGTGGCGGCTTGGGCAGCCGGCCGGCCTTGCGCAGGGCATCACGCAGCAGGTATTCGATCTGCGCGTTGAGGCTGCGCAGGTCATCGTCGGCCCACCGCTGCGCCGCCGCCAGGACGTCGGCGCTGATGCGCAGCGGATAGGCTTTCTTCTCGCTCATCAGTACAGCGAACCGGTGTTGACGACGGGCTGGGTGCCCCGGTCGGAACACAATACCGTCAGCAGGTTGCCGACCATCTGCGCCTTGCGCTCTTCATCCAGCACCACCACGCCACTCTTCTGCAGCTCGGACAACGCCATCTCCACCATGCCGACCGCGCCGGCGACGATACGCGTGCGCGCGGCGATCACCGCGTTGGCCTGCTGGCGCTGCAGCATCGCCTGGGCGATTTCCGGCGCGTAGGCGAGATGGCTGATGCGCGCGTCGATGACCTGCACGCCCGCGTCGGCCAGCCGTTCGGCCAACTCGTTCTTCAGGTGCAGGGAGATCTCGCTGGCATGGCTGCGCAACGCCAGTTGGCCTTCCTCGTGCTGGTCGTAGGGATAGCTGGTGGCCATCGCGCGCAATGCCGATTCGGACTGGATGTGCACGAAGCTCTCGTAGTCGTCGACGTTGTAGACCGCCTCGGACGCATCCACCACCTGCCACACGATCACCGCGGCGATCTCGATCGGGCTGCCGTCCAACTCGTTGACCTTAAGCCGGCCGGATTCGAAGTTGCGCACGCGCTGGCTGATCTTCTTCTTGCCGAAGAAGGGGTTGTTCCAGCGCAGGCCGTTGTCCTTGACCGTGCCGACGTAGCGGCCGAACAGGTTGAGCACCGCCGCCTGGTTCGGCTCGAGCATGTACAGGCCGGCCAGCACCAAGATGCCGGCCGCGCAGGCGGCGATTGCCGGTACCAGTGCCCAGCCCGGCGCATGCCCGGTCGGCACCAGCACCATGACCCAGGCCGAGAGCAGGAAGACGGCGATCATCGCCACGATCATCGGGATGCCGGACAGGGACTTCAGGGGCTGCTCTTTCATGAGGGGGCTTCCTTGTAGGTTCGACAGGAAGATATCAGATTGATATCAGTCCGCAAGTGCCGCGCTCCGAAGGGGGCGGGCGGGGCGCGTGAAGGCCCAGCCGGTAGAATTGGCGCCCCTCTTCACCTCGCTGGAACCGCCATGACCACCCTCGGCACCCCGCTGTCCCCTACGGCCACCCGTGTCCTGCTGCTGGGGTCGGGCGAGTTGGGCAAGGAGGTGGCGATCGAGCTGCAGCGTTTCGGCGTGGAAGTCATCGCGGCCGACCGTTACGCCGATGCCCCGGCGATGCAGGTGGCGCACCGCTCGCACGTGCTGGACATGCTTGATGCGATGGCCTTGCGCGAACTGATCGCGCTGGAACAGCCGCACCTGATCGTGCCGGAAATCGAGGCGATCCATACCGAGACGCTGGTGCAGCTGGAACAACTGCATGGCCAGCGCGTGATCCCGACCGCACGCGCCGCGCGCCTGACCATGGACCGCGAGGGCATCCGCCGCCTGGCGGCCGAGACGCTCGGCCTGCCGACCTCGCTGTACCGCTTCGTCGACACCCACGAGGAATACCGCGCCGCGGTGCAGGCGATCGGCTTGCCGTGCGTGATCAAGCCGGTGATGTCGTCCTCGGGCAAGGGCCAGAGCACGCTGCGCCAGGCCTCGGATATCGACCGCGCATGGGAATACGCGCAGACCGGCGGGCGCGCCGGTGCCGGACGCTGCATCGTGGAAGGGTTCATCGACTTCGAATACGAGATCACCCTGCTCACCGTGCGCCATGCCGGCGGCACCTCGTTCTGCGATCCCATCGGCCACTGGCAGCAGGACGGCGATTACCGCGAGAGCTGGCAGCCGCAACCGATGTCGGCACGGGCGTTGCAGCGGGCGCAGGAGATTTCGCGTGCGATCACCGACGAGCTCGGCGGCTGGGGGCTGTTCGGCGTGGAGCTGTTCGTGCGCGGCGACGAGGTGTGGTTCAGTGAGGTCTCGCCGCGCCCGCACGACACCGGCCTGGTGACGCTGGCCTCGCAGGAACTGAGCGAGTTCGCGCTGCATGCCCGCGCGATCCTGGGGCTGCCAATCCCGACCATCCGCCAGCTCGGCCCTTCGGCATCGTGCGCCATGCTGGCACACGGCGAAGGCGTGCCGCGTTTCGAACACGTGGATGTGGCGCTGTCCAAGCCGGGCACGGCGCTGCGGCTGTTCGGCAAGCCGAGCGTGCATGGGCACCGCCGCGTGGGCGTGACGCTGGCGCGCGCGGAGAGCATCGAGGCCGCACGCGCGCTGGCACGCGAGGCGGCCGAGGCGATCGGCATCCACCTGGACGCATAAGCCGCCTCTGCGCCGCTAGCGGACGTCCACCCACACCAGGTGGTGGTCGCTGCCATCGGCAATGGCCGCATGCGCGTCGTGGCTCGCCGGCCAGAACACCCCGCTGCCGATGTACTGGAAGCCGGACGAAGGCAGCACGTAATCCAGCCGCATCGCGCCGGCCTTCGGGCCGAAGTCACCGGTGACCTGCGCGGGCGAGCCGCGATGGACAATGCCCTTGGCGGCGTAGGCCTTCGCCGCCTCTTCGCCACCGGCGCTGACCGGCGTGGGATAGCGCAGTACGCGCGGATGCTCGATCAACTCGACGATCGCCTCATGCCGCCCTTCGCCATCCACCGGGTCGTTGTTGAGATCGCCCAGGATGACGAAGCGTGCATCGGCCGCCAGTCCACCGCAGCGGCCGGCGTCGTCGCACAGCCACGTCGCCGCATCGCCGGAGAGGTAGTCGTGCCACAGGCGGATCTCGTCATGGTTGCGCGCCGCGTTGCGTTTCTCCTTGCCGTCGAACACCGGCGGCGTCGGATGCGAAACCAGCATGTGCACCACGCCCTTGGGCGTGCGCACCGGCACGTCCCAATGCGACTTCGACGACAGCCGCAGCTGCGACCACACCGTATCGGTCCAGAACGGCTGGCCGGTGCCCGGTACCGTCGGGCGCAACGCGCCGGGCATCGCGCTCCACTTGAACAACCGGAAGCTGCGAACTGCTGCTTCGTCGATCGGGTATTTCGACAGCACCAGCATGCCGTACTGGCCCGGGTGCAGGCCGTAGCCCCACGCATCGTTGCCGCGGTTGCGCCCCTGGCCGCCGACTTCGCCGTTGTTGTCCAGGTCCAGCCCGCTCGGCACGCCGGTATTCACCGGTGCCAGGTAGCGGTACAGATAGCGCAGCGGCTCGCCGCCGCCGGGCTGGGCGACTTCCAGGTAGCGATGCTGGAACAGGTCCGCGGCGCGGTGTGCGTCGTCGTAGTCGAACTCGTTGAGCAGCACCAGGTCCGGGCGCGCGTTCTGCAGCACCGCGGCAATCTTGCGCGCGTGCGCGCTGTTGCCTTCCAGTTCGGCGATGAGCCCGCCGGCTTCGTCCGAATACAGCGAGGTGTTGTACGTCGCCAGCCGCAGCGGTGCATTTGCATCGGCGGTTGCGGCGGTGGTCCCGTTGGCCGGTGTGGCGGCGGGCTGGTGGGCGCACGCGGCGCACAGCAGGGAAAGGGCGAGGAGCAGGGCGGGTCGGATCATGCGCGGATTGTGGCATGCGTCCGGCGACAGTCGGATGTCCGGATCGGGCGGCTCAGCCGCCCAGGTCCACGGCGCCCCAGGTGCTGGCGAAATCGCGCCACTGGCGGCCGTCGTAGGCCTCCAGTCCATGGAAGCGACGCTTGTAATCCATCTTCCCGTGGCCGCGTATCCAGTAGCCGAGGTAGACGTGTTCCAGTCCCTCGCGTCGCGCCCATTCGATCTGCTGCAGGATCGCCAGCGTGCCCAGGCCGCGGGAGGCCGCATCCGGCGCGTAGAAGGTGTAGACCGCCGAGAGCGCCCGGTCGGTGACGTCGGTGACGGCCACCGCCAGCAGGCGGCCGCGATGACCCGGGGCGGACGGTTCGCGAATTTCCAGGAAGCGCCCGTGCGACCACGCGCCGATCAGGAACTGGTCGAACTCGCGCGGGCCATGGTCATCCATGCCGCCGCCGGGATGGCGATGGCGCAGGTACTCGGTATACAGCGCGAGCTGCTCCTCGGTGCGCTGCGCGGCGACGATGCGGCTGTTCAAGCCGGCGTTGCGCGCCAGGCACCGGCGCTGGCTGCGGTCCGGCACGAAGCGCTGCACGGGAATGCGTACCGGCACGCAAGCCTGGCACTGCTCGCAATGCGGTCGGTACACGAGGTCGCCGGAACGACGAAAGCCCCACGCCAACGCCTGCGGATAGATCGTGCCCAGACGCGGGTCGTGCGGGTCCAGCACCAGGTCGCGTGCAAGCCGGTCGGGCCAGTAGCCACATGCGTGCTGGCCGGTCTGGAACAGGCGCAGGTCGTCGCGGTTGTCGGCGTGGATGGCCATGAGGAAAGCATAGCGCCTGCGGCGCGGAGGCGGGCGCAGGCTGTCCGCTGGATGAATGCGGCCGGCTGCGCGTCAACCGCGCGCGCCGCCGCCCGTTGATGTCAGCGATGGCGCGATCACGACGCGCATCCGATCCCGGGCAACGGCCCGGGGTTACCCGTATCCCCAACGGAGCAAGTCCATGACCCACCGCAAGCCCCTCATCGTCCTGGCCGTGCTGGCCGCCCTGAGCAGCGCCTCCGCCTTTGCCGTCGACACGCCGCCGGCCGCCGATGGCGGTCCGCATGGCCTGGCCAGGCTGGACACCAATGGCGACGGTGCCGTCGACCGCAGCGAAGCGGCGAAGGTGCCGTACCTGGCGCAGAACTTCGACAAGCTCGACAAGAACAAGGATGGCAAGCTGACCCCGGACGAGTTGCCCAAGCGCGGTGAATTCCGTCGCGGCGGCCATGAGGCGATGGCCAAGCTCGACACCAACAAGGACGGACGCATCAGTCGCGAGGAAGCCAAGGCCGATCCGAAGTTCGCCGAACGCTTCGACAAGATGGACATCAACAAGGATGGCTACGTCGACAAGGCCGATTTCCAGGCGCGCATGAAGCAGTCGCGTGACCAATGGTTCGCCGCCGCCGATACCGACAAGGACGGCAAGCTGAGCAAGGCCGAGTTCGACGCTGCATCGGCCAAGCGCCCGCCGTTCGGCCACGGCCCGCGGGGCGAGCATGGCCCGCGCGACGGCAAGCCCATGCCGCCGCCGCCGCCGCCGGCCGACGCGGCGAAGTAAACCGCAACACGCAACAATGGCGCCGATCGACGACGCCCCGCGCAGCGATGCGCGGGGCGTTTTTCATGCGCTCACACCACGCCGTGCACGTGCAAGGTCCACAGCGCGACCGCCAGCACCAGTACGTTGGACCACAGCACCGCGGGGCGGCCGAACGTGCTCTGGTAGATCCAGGTCGGCCGGTGGCGGCCATGTCGCGCGGCATCGCGCGCCAACATCGGTTGCATCAGCCGGGGCAGTGTCACCAGGCACTGGTAGTTCACCACGATCATGCCGGTGCCGAGCGCGGCCAGCGTCCACCATACGCCGGCGCCACCGAGGCTCAGCAGCAGCGTGGGTACGCAGACGGCCGCGGCCGTGAGCATCATCAGGCGCACCATGCGGCGGATCTGCGCGCGCTCGGAATCGTGTTCGGCGTAGCTGATCAGATAGAAGCCGCTGACATAGGTGGTGACGAAGCCGACCGCCAGCGCAATGCCGATCATTCTCCAGGCATCGGCCGGGATCGCGCCTGCACGCGCGAACATCGTCGCGCCGAGCGAACCGAGCGCGGTACCGCCGGTTAGTGCCGACACCCCCAGGCTGCCTCCCAGCTTGGAAGCCCCACTGGCCGTGCCCAGGCCGGCGCCGAGCGTGGCGGGGGCCAGCGTGGTGCCGGCCACGCCCGGCGCGGCGATCAACGCGGCCGACATC
>JAEWJB010000064.1 GCA_023386795.1 Pseudomonadota bacterium | reverse complement strand
CCGCACGGTTGCGGCTGAAGCCGCTCCTACAGGGAAAGTCCTTGGAGGATGCGACAAAAAGAAGGCCGCCCGAAGGCGGCCTTCTTCGTTCCACGTCAGCGGCGACTCACCAGAACGCGGTGTACAGCGCGATCAGGATCGCGATGACACCCACCGCGCCCATGTTGAAGCTCATCGGCGTGCCGTAGCGCACGTCGTCGGTGCGGATCATGTCGCGGCCCGGCTGCGCCTTCGTCGCCAGCGACACCGCCACCGCGGCCACCAGCGAGGCCAGGAACACCACGCCCACGCGGTCCATGAACGGCAGCGACGGCCAGCCCAGCTTGAACACGATCGACAGCACGAACGAGCCGATCGCCGCGGTCAGCGCGCCGGCTTCGTTGGCGCGCTTCCAGAACAGGCCCAGCATGAAGATCACCACGATGCCCGGGGTGAAGAAGCCGGTGAATTCCTGGATGTACTGGAAGCCCTGGTCGAAGCCGCCCAGCAGCGGGCGCGCGGTGAGGATGCCCACGATCACCGCCACGATGGCGACGATGCGGCCGACGCGCACCAGGTGCTTCTGGTCGGCCTGCGGGCGCGACTTGGCGTAGAAGTCCAGGGTGAAGATGGTCGCCACCGAGTTGATCTTCGAGGCCAGCGAAGCCACGATCGCCGCCACCAGCGCGGCGAACACCAGCCCGAGGATGCCGCTGGGCAGCAGCTGCATCATGGTCGGGTAGGCCTGGTCGGGCTTGGCCAGGTCCGGCGCCAGCACCACCGCGGCAATGCCCGGCACGACGATCACCACCGGCATCAGCAGCTTCAGGAACGCGGCGAACACCATGCCCTTCTGCGCCTCGCCAATGTTCTTGGCCGCCAGCGCGCGCTGGATGATGTACTGGTTGAAGCCCCAGTAGCTGATGTTCATGATCCACAACCCGCCCAGCAACACGCTCAGGCCCGGCAGGTCCTTGTAGAACGGGTTGTCCTTGGAAAGGATCATGTGGAAATGCTCCGGGTGGGCATTCCACAGGTGCTGGAAGCCGGCCAGCACGCCTTCCCCGCCGCCGATGCGCGAGAGCGTCAGGCCGGCCACCAGCAGGCCGCCGAGCACCAGCAGGGTGACCTGCACGATGTCGGTCAGCGCCACCGCCTTCAGGCCGCCATACAACTGGTACAGCAGCGCGAAGATGCCGATCAGCGCCAGCGCCAGCATCTGGTCCATGCCGGTGACCTGGGTCACCGCGATCGACCCCAGCCACAGGATCGAGGTCAGGTTGACGAACACGTACAGGCCCAGCCAGAACACCGCCATCAGCGTGCGGATGCGGTTGCCGTAACGCTGTTCCAGGAACTGCGGCATCGTGTAGATGCCATTGCGCAGGAAGATCGGCAGGAAGAACTTGCCCACGATCAGCAGCGTCAGCGCGGCCATCCATTCGTAGGAGGCGATCGCCAGGCCGATGGCGTAGCCGGACCCGGCCATGCCGATGATCTGTTCGGCGGAAATATTGGCGGCGATCAGCGAGGCACCGATCGCCCACCACGGCAGCGACTTGCTGGCGAGGAAGTAATCCTCCGCGCTCTTGTCATGCCCTGCCTTCTCGCGCGAAACCCACTGCGCGAGCACGAAGATGCCGGCCAGATACACCAGCACGATCACGATATCGAGTGTTGCCAGACCCACTTCACTTCTCCCGGCCGGACGCGCGCGGCACGTGGCTGCGTCGGCTGATGGCTTGGAAAAACGCGCGACGGCCTCCCCGGCCGCCGCGCGTTGCGTTGCTTACTTCGTGGTGGCGCAATCCACCGCGACCGCGTCGGCCTGGCTCTGGCCCAGCGCGATGCGCGAGAACGAGACGTCGGCCTTGGCCGCGCTGGCCACGTACGGCAGCTGCACCAGCTTGGACATGTCCGCGCCGGCGGTCTGGAAGCACTTCAGCGGCACGCCGACGATCTTCCACTCGCCCGCCGGCAGCTTGCCGACGGTCTTGCCGATGTCGACCTGGCCGGCGCAGCCCTGCCCGCAGCCCACGCCCAGCCACAACGGGGCGGCGATGTCCGCGTCGCGACGCAGCGTCACGTACATCACGATGTCGCCGTTGGTTTCGCGGCTCAGGTCCACCGCCTTGCCCGACACCAGCTGCACGCGCGCGTCCGAGGCGCCCGACCAGACCAGTCGGCGCGCATCTTCCTGCGCCTTGTGGTCGACCGCGCTCATCTTCAGGCTGCCGTCGGACAGGCCCACCGGCACGGTGGTGGCCGGCATGTCGGCCTGGGTGGCGCTGGAAAGCTGCATCGCCAGGCCGATGGCCGGCTTGCCGCGGTTGAAGTACACGCCGCCGGCGGACTGGTCACCGCTCACGCCCGACTCCTCGGACAGCTTGGCCTGCTCGCCCTTGTCGGCGTAGGTCAGGCCGTAGCCGAAGGCGAACTGCGGGTCGTAGTCCTTCTGGCCCACGTTGTTGTGGAACTGCACCGCGGTGCGCGGCCAGGAGAAGCTGAGCTTGCCCTTGAAGTCGTTCTGCACGCTGCCATCGGCCTTGCGCAGGATGACGTCGGCGATGCCGCCGCCTTCCGAGCCCGGCAGCCAGGCGGCCACGAACGCGTCGGCGGTGTTGATCTCGCGGTTCATCCACAGCGGGCGACCGCTGAGGAACACCGCCACCACCGGGATTCCGTCGGCCTTGAGCTTCTTCAGCAGCTCCAGGTCGCTGTCATCGCCCGGCTTGTAGAGCAGCGTGGCGATATCGCCCTGGAATTCAGCGTACGGATTTTCGCCGAACACCACCACGGCCACGTCCGGCTTGGCCTTGTACTTACCATCGATGGCCAGCTCGGCCTTGCCGCCGGCGGCATCGATCTGCTGCTTCAGCCCTTCCCAGATCGTGTTGCCGTTCGGGTAGTCGGCGCGCTGGGTGCCGGTGCCCTGCCAGTTCAGCGTCCAACCGCCGGACTGCTTGCCCATGTCGTTGGCGCCGTCGCCGGCCACCAGGATGCGCTTGTGCGGATCAAGCGGCAGCGTGCCGCCGTTGTTCTTCAGCAGCACGAGCGACTCGCGCACCGCCTGGCGGGCGATGGCGCGGTGCTCGGGCGAGCCGAGCAACTCGTACTTGCCACCCAGCGGGCGCTGCGACGGCTTGCCGGCCTCGAACAGGCCCAGGCGCATCTTGACGCGCAGGATGCGGCGCACCGCGTCGTCCAGGCGCTCCTGGGAGATTTTGCCGGATTTCACCGCCGCCAGCTCGGTCTCGTACAGGCCCTTCCAGCTGTCCGAAGCCATCGCCATGTCCAGGCCGGCGTTGAACGCGGCCGGGCAATCGGTGGTGGTGCAGCCCTTGACCTGGCCGTGGCCGTTCCAGTCGCCGACGACGAAACCGCCGAAGTTCATGCGGTCCTTCAACACGTCGGTGAGCATGGCCCTGTAGCCGTGCATCTTCTCGCCGTGGAAGCTGTTGAACGAAGCCATCACCGCCTGCGCGCCGGCTTCGATGGCCGGCGGATAACCGGCCGCGTGGATGTCGCGCAGCTCCGCTTCGGTGACCTGGGTATCGCCCTGGTCCTTGCCATCGGTGGTGCCGCCGTCGCCGACGTAGTGCTTGACCGAGGAAATGACGTGGTGGCCGTCGAGGAAGCCCGGCTGGCCGGGTTCGCCCTGCAGGCCCTTGACCATCTCGCCCGCGTAGCTCGCCACGACCTGCGGCGATTCGGAGTAGCCCTCGTAGGTGCGTCCCCAGCGATCATCCTGCGGCACCGCCACGGTGGGCGCGAAGGTCCACTCCATGCCGGTGACGCGCGTTTCGGCCGCGGTGACCTCGCCGATCTTGCGGATCAGCTCGGGGTTGCGCATCGCACCCAGGCCGATGTTGTGCGGGAACAACGTGGCGCCGACGATGTTGCTCTGGCCGTGCACGGCATCGATGCCGAAGATGATCGGGATCGCATGGCCGCCCTTGGAGGTGTCCATGGACGCCTCGTAGAACGCATCGGCGAGCTTGAGCCACTCGGCGGGGCTGGCGTTGTACTTGCCACCCGGGTCGGAGCTGCCGCCGGCGAGGATGGAGCCGATGCGGTACTTGCGCACGTCGTCGGGGGTGATGCTGGCGATATCGCCCTGGATGGTCTGGGCGACCTTTTCCTCGACGCTCATCTGCGCCATCACGTCATCGATGCGCTTTTCCAGCGCCGGATCGTTGGCGAACGGCCACTTCGGCGTGGGCCACTGGTCCGGGTGGATGGTGACGGCCTGGTCGGCGGCCGGCGTGGCCGGCGCCGCGGCGGCGGTCTTTTCGGCCTCGCTGTTGCCATCGCGGTGGCAGGCGGCGAGCAGGAACAGCGAGGCAGCAGTAGCGGCGGCCAGCAGATGACGGGTCATCGGCGCGCGCGCGCGACGAGGCAACTTTTCCAAGATGCGATTCTCCATACGGGTAGGCCGTCGGGCGGTGAGCCGACGGCGGCGGCGGCTACGTTTCTGCATTTGTATAGCGCTGTCAAACTTCAGCTTGGCTATAGCTCGTGGGCATCCGTATATCGGAATGGGATATATGCGGTATGGGGCGCGAAAAGCTCGGAGCTGTTGAGGTTTTTTTGATTGCCGCTTCGTTCGGCGGTGGCGGGTTGCGGGCGGAGATTGCTGCGGCGCACCACGGGGTGGACGGGGGATTGCGCGGTGGTTGGGTTCGGTGGTGGTGGCTTTTTTATGAGGGCGCGCTGGGGGTGCGGCTTGTTGCGTTGTCTTACGGTGCGGGCACCGGTCTGCCGGGCATGGGCGTCACGGCTCAGCAGACGTCCTGTCCGATTCGCCGCCGCGGGCCATCCATGGCCCGCTGACGCCCATACCCGCCAGACCGGCGCTAGGCGCTTTGTCTTTCACGCTTCGTTTGGGGCGCGCGGGAGGGTGGGTGGGGGAAGGCAAAGGCAAAGGCCAAAGCCCTCGACTCATCCTCTCTCATCTCTCAAATGTCCCCTTGCTTTCATTCTTCCGGTCGCGGCTGAAGCCGCTCCTACAGGGAGCGGGCGCGGGAGGGGCGCGGGCGGTGTGGGCGTGTGGGATGCGCCTTCGCTCTTGTCGTCCGGCTGCGGAAATGTGTCGGGCCTGCGGGGGCGGGGCCCTTTCGGGACCGTAGGCGACATGGATGTCGCCTACGAGCCCCCATGGAGGGGTTCACGGCGTGTCCCGAAAGGGCCCCGCCCCCGCAGGCCGTGCAAGATCATCGAGAGCCGACCCACATCGCAAGACCAGCCCCCTCAACGCTGCCACGAGCCCAAAGCCCCAGCGGCCGCAGGCCGCAAAAAACCCACCCCCAACCCCCACACCCCCTTGTGGGACAATACCCATGCCGCCCCTTGCGGTGTCCCTTCCGCTCCCAAGACGCCCCATGACCCAGCCCACCCGCCCCCAGCTGGCCAACGCCATCCGCTTCCTCGCCGCCGACGCCGTCGAAACCGCCAAGTCCGGCCACCCCGGCATGCCCATGGGCATGGCCGACATCGCCGAAGTGCTGTGGAACGACTTCCTGCGCTACAACCCCGTCGACCCGAAGTGGTTCAACCGCGACCGCTTCATCCTCTCCAATGGCCACGGTTCCATGCTGCAGTACGCCCTGCTGCACCTGACCGGCTATGACCTCCCGATCGAGGAGCTCAAGCACTTCCGCCAGCTCCACAGCAAGACCGCCGGCCACCCCGAGCGCAGCGAAACCCCCGGCGTGGAAACCACCACCGGTCCGCTCGGCCAGGGCTTCGCCAACGCCGTCGGCTTCGCGCTCGCCGAGAAGCTGCTCGCCCAGCGCTACAACCGCGACGGCCACGCCATCGTCGACCACCGCACCTTCGTGTTCATGGGCGATGGCTGCCTGATGGAAGGCGTCTCGCACGAAGCCGCTTCGCTCGCCGGTACCTGGGGCCTGGGCAAGCTGGTCTGCTTCTGGGACAACAACCACATCTCCATCGACGGCAACACCGAGGGCTGGTTCACCGACAACACCCCCGAGCGCTTCGAGGCCTACGGCTGGCACGTCATCCGCGACATCGACGGCCACAACCCGGACGCCATCAAGGCCGCCATCGAGCAGGCCCTGTCCGAGGAAGGCAAGCCGACCCTGATCTGCTGCCGCACCATCATCGGCTTCGGCGCCCCGACCAAGGCCGGCAAGGAGTCCTCGCACGGCGCCGCGCTGGGCAAGGAAGAACTGGAAGGCGCGCGCAAGGCGCTGGACTGGCCGTATGGCCCGTTCGAGATCCCGCAGGCCATCTATGATGGCTGGAACCACGTCGCCGCCGGCAAGCACGACCAGGCGCAGTGGCAGCAGGGCTTCGAAGCCTACGAGAAGGCCTTCCCGTCCGAAGCCGCCGAGCTGATGCGCCGCTACCACGGCGAACTGCCGGCCGACTTCCTCGCCCAGGCCGACGCGTTCATCGCCAAGGCCCAGGCCGACGGCCAGACCATTGCCTCGCGCAAGGCCTCGCAGTTGACCATCGAAGCCTTGGCCCCGCTGCTGCCGGAAATCGTCGGCGGTTCGGCGGACCTGGCGCATTCGAACCTGACCCTGTGGAAGGCCAGCAAGTCGGTCGCCACCACCGACCCGAACGCCAACTACGTCTACTACGGCGTGCGCGAGTTCGGCATGACCGCCATCGCCAACGGCCTGGCGCTGCACGGCGGCTTCATTCCGTTCGACGCCACCTTCCTGGTGTTCAGCGACTACGCCCGCAATGGCGTGCGCATGAGCGCGCTGATCCCGGCCCACGCCATCCATGTCTACACCCACGACTCGATCGGCCTGGGCGAAGACGGCCCGACCCACCAGCCGGTCGAGCACCTGGCTTCGCTGCGCTACATCCCCAACAACGACGTGTGGCGCCCGTGCGATGCCGTCGAGTCGGCGGTGAGCTGGAAGGCGGCCATCACCCGCAACGACGGCCCGAGCTGCCTGGTGTTCAGTCGCCAGAACCTGCCGCACCAGCCGCGCAGCGACGAACAGGTCAAGCAGATCGAACGCGGCGGCTACGTCCTGGCCGACGCCGAGGGCGGCACGCCGGACGTGATCCTGATCGGCACCGGTTCGGAAGTCGGGCTGGCCGTGGAAGCCAAGAAGCAGCTCGACGCTGCCGGCCTGAAGACCCGCGTGGTCTCCATGCCGTCCACCGACGTGTTCGACCGCCAGAGCAGCGACTACCGCGAGTCGGTGCTGCCGAACGCCGTGCGCAAGCGCGTGGCGGTGGAAGCGGGCGTGACCGGCTTCTGGCGCAAGTACGTCGGCCTGGACGGTGACGTGGTCGGCATCGACACCTTCGGCGCTTCGGCGCCGGCCGAAGTGCTGTACAAGCACTTCGCCATCACCGTGGACCACGTGGTGGCGGCGGCGAAGGCGCTGTAAGCCTTCAGTCCCTGCAGAGGCGAAAGGCCGGCGGAATCCGCCGGCCTTTTGTTTTGCGCTGCGCTCAGAGCGCCTGGCCGTCGTGCAGCACCGGGTAGGGATTGAGCGCTTCGCCCTCCCACCAGTGTCGCTCCGGGCCCAACTTGAAGATCGCGAAATGCAGGTGCGGCGCCTCCGGGCTGGCGTTGCCGGTGCTGCCGACATAGCCGATCACCTGCCCGCGGCGGATCGCCTGCTTCTCCGCCAGGCCGTCGGCGTACCGCTGCAGGTGCGCGTAGTAGTAGGCATAGCGACCGCTGGGCTCGAACTGGTAGATCGTCAGCCCGCCACGCTGGCTGTCGAACAACTTCTCCACCGTGCCATCGGCCACGGCCAATACCGGCGTGCCGGCGGCGGCCATGATGTCGATGGCGTCGTGTACGCGGCCTTCGCTGCGCGCATCGGTGAAGGTGTCATGCAGGTCCGCACGGGTGATGCCCTGTACCGGCAGCAGCAGGCCATTGCCGGCCGGAGCACTTCCGGCGAGGGGGGAGGGGGCCGGCGTCGACGCCGGCACGGGCGCCACGCCGACATGGCTGGCTTCCGCCGCGGGCGCGACGGCAGGCGGCGCCGGGCCCGCAGGCGTTTCCTGCAAGGCGATGCGCTCCGGTGCCACGGGGGCCGGCGCGGGGGCGACGGACGCCTCTGTTGCGCCGCCGGTCGCTTGCACGAACGCCTGGTTGATCTGGGCACCGGTGGATATCGTCTCCGGTCCGTAGAGCCACCAGTAGCCCGCGGCACCCACCAGCAAGCCACACACCACCAGCGCCAAGGTCTTCATCGCCTCACTCCTGCAGGATGGCCGGCACCGAGGCATCCACCGCGTCGGCCACCGTCAGGGCATCCCAATTGGTCAGGCGGATGCAGCCATGCGACTCGGTCTTGCCCACGTGCCCCGGTTCGGGCGTGCCATGGATACCGTAGTGCGGCTTGGACAGGTCGATCCACACCGGGCCGACCGGGTTGTTCGGCCCCGGCGGCAGGGTCGCCTTCTTGTCGTTGCGGCTCGCGTCCCAGAACAGCTTGGGGTTGTAGTGGAACGGCGGGTTGCGCGACAGGCCGAGGATTTTCCAGCGCCCGATCGGCAGCGGGTCGTGCGTGCTGCCGGTGGACGCGGGGAACTGCGCGAACACCTTGCCCTGCGCATCGCGCAGCGAGACGGTCGAGTCGGACTTGTCGACCACCAGCGTCGCCGCCTTCGGCAGCGGTGCGCCACCGCCCACGGCCGGTACGCGCAGCACCGTGCCGGCCCGGGTGAAATCGGCCTGCGGGTTGAGTGCGCGCAGCAGCGCCGGGCTGGCATGGAAGCGTTCGCCCAAGGCTTCCTCGATGGACTGGTAGCCCATCGCCGGCAGCTTGGCCTGGTCGGCCGGTTCCTTCGGCAAGGGTGCATAGGGGCCGGCCACGTCGGTGTCGGTCAAGGTGTAGTCCGCCAGCATCGGCGCCTTGTCGCTGGACAACGCCTGCCAGGTGGCCTCGTCGAGTTCGCCGCTGGCCTTGAGGTCGTGCGCGCGCTGGAAGCCAGCCACCGCGCGGCGCTGGTTCGAGCCGGCCAGCGCGTCGATCTCGCCCGGCGAGAAGTGCGCGCGATCCAGCAGCACCTGCGCGGCGAAGTTGGAACGCGGGCCGATATCCGGCGGGGTGATATCCGGCGCGGCGGCCGGCGCCTGCGCGGCGGCAAGCAGCGGTGCGCAAAACAGCAACAGCGCGAGCGGGCGTGAGGATGACGTGCACATCGGCATGCGGAAAACTCCTGCGGAACGTGCCCGCAGCTTGCCGTGCCCCCTTGCGCGCGACGCGTGAAAACGCAGCCGCGCGGCTGAAGCGACGTTCAACGCGCAGTACGTGCCAGGGCGTGGCGCACGAGGCGGGCCTGCGCTTTCTCGCCGATGCCGTTCGGCGCATCGAGGCCCATCCGTTGCAACGCCTGCACGTCGTCGGCCAACGGGCCGCCCAGCACGCCAGCGAGCAGGGACAGCTTGCCGCGCCACGTACTGCTGCCCTGCTTGAGCCAGGTCAGGGCACGCAGCAGGCGCTGCTCGACTTCGGTGAAATCGCTGCCGAGCGGGTAGTCCGGCAGCGTGCCATCGGCGCGGAACGGGGCCAGTGCGGCGGATAGCGCTTCGGGCGTGTTGCGTTGCCATGCCGAGGGCGCGTCGAAATCCTCGCGCAGCTTGCGCGACGCCTTGGCCTCCTGGAGCAGGCCTTGCTGGAACGGCACCTCGGCAATGGCGGCCATCGCGATCACGCAGTCCTCGTCGGTGGCGCCGAGCAGGTCGGCGATGCCGTACTGGTTGACGTAGATGTCGCGCAGGTGGC
Source organism: Pseudomonadota bacterium (assembly GCA_023386795.1). Lineage (GTDB taxonomy): Bacteria > Pseudomonadota > Gammaproteobacteria > Xanthomonadales > Xanthomonadaceae > Stenotrophomonas_A. The sequence goes on along the minus strand of JAEWJB010000064.1, from coordinate 15,865 downwards.
GCGGGATGGTGGTGTGGCCGTACTGCCAGCGCACGTTGGATTCGACATGGCCCGCGCCATCGCTACGGCTGGCGCGCAGCATCAGCACGCTGCGCGCATCCTCCAGCGCATGCGCCATCGCCACGAAGTTGTATTGGCCGCCCACGCCGGACACGATGCGCCCGTCTTCCAGTCCGTCGGACGCGGCCGCCCCCAGCGCGGTGGCGATCATGCAGCTGTTGAAGAAGCGCGCGTCGCGTCGTTGCAGGCGCTCCAGGGCTTCATGGCCGCCGTAAAGTTGGTTGATCTCACTGATGCGGCGCATGCCGATGCCGTGGCCGCCATCGCCGTTCTCGCGCAGCCAGTCATAGAACGCGTGCGAGCCGAGGTAGAACGCGCCGTGCAGGAATTCGCCTTCGCGTTGCAACCGGGCATGGTCCTGCGCGTCGGCGGTGCCCTCGTGCAGACGCTGCATCAACGCGACATCGTCATGCACGCGGCGGTGGATCACGCCGGTCTGCACCAGCCGGCGGAAACCCTCGTTGAGCATTTCGCTGCAGCCGTACAGGCCTTGCGTGAAAGGATCGAGCCCGCCGTGGGCCTGCACCAGCGGATGCGATTCGAGAGCCGGGTCCAGGGCGCGCAGCACGGCGCGATAGCGTGCGTTGTCGGTGTGCCGCAGCACCAGCGCGTGGCTCAGTGCGTCGGCCAGTGCGCCGATGCCGATCTGTAACGTGCCACCATCGCGCACCAGCGTGCTGGCATACAGGCCGATGGCATAGTCGGCATCGTTCACCGGTTGCCGCGGCAGGGCGAACAGCCTGGGATACGGGCCGGGGGGCTCGACCGCCACATCGAAGAAGTCATCCGGCGCGATGGCCGAACCACCGATCCACGGCAGTTCGGGATCGATCTCGGCCACCATCAACGGGCGCGGCAGGTTGCGCCGCGCGATGGCATCGAGCAGGTCCTGGGTGAGATCGTTGTTGCACGACAACGACAGCCGTGTGCCACCCGGCTCGCGTGCCACCTTCTGCACGACCAGGTTCGGCGCGCGCATCGCCACCGCGTCGGCGGCCATCGTGTAGTTGAGGCTGGTGTAGGCGCGCTGCGCCTGGCTCGAAGACAGCATCGCGCCTGACTGCATGTAAAACTCCTCGACCTCGATGTGCGCGGGCAGTGCATCGCGGCGCATCGCCTCCACGTAGGCCAGGCGCGGGAAGTCCTCGCCGAAGTGGCGCTGTGCGAACGGCCCGAGGAAACGGCCTTCCAGGCCGATGGCTTTCCCCGGCGGGTCCAGCGAAAGCGCGGTGTAGAGGTGCATCGGCCGCGAAGGGTCGGTGGACACGCGCGCATACAGCGCGTTGAGCAGGCGATGCGGCTTGCCCAGGCCAAGCGGGGCGCCCACGCGGAGCGGGCCGGTCACGCGTTGCAGGATCAACTCGACGGCGGTGTGCAGGTCTTGAACGGATTCGATCATGGGCACGAGCGTAGCCCAGCGCCCGCCAAGGCCGCATGCCGCAGCGTGACCGGGGGCTTGACAAGGCATTTGATTACGCGCGTAATCGTAAAAAATTTACGGGTGTAATCGCATGGCCGGAGCGTTGACGATCAGCGAAGCCGAGGCGGTGGTGATGCAGGTGCTGTGGGACCGGCATCCCTTGGCTGCCGAAGAAGTGTTCGCGGCGCTGTCAACGCACAGCGGCTGGGCCGAGCCGACGGTGAAAACCCTGCTCAACCGGCTGCTCAACAAAGGCGCCATCGCGGCCGAGAAACAGGGGCGTCGCTATCTGTACTCGCCGCGCATCGAACGCGCGCAGTGGGTCGCGCAGCAGAGCGAGGGACTGCTCGAGCGCCTGTTCGGTGGCCGGGTTGCACCGTTGGTGGCGCATTTCAGCGCGCGCGGAAAACTCAGCGCCGAGGATCTCGCCGAACTCAAGCGGCTGGTACGGGAACTGGACGATGAAGGCTGACCCGGCCGCGTTGTTGCTGCTCACCGCGGTGTTCAGTGCCGCATGCGCCCTGGTACTGGCCTTGCGTCCTCTGGCCAGGCGTATGGGCGGCGCTGGCGCGGCCTATGGCCTGTGGTGCCTGCCACCGTTGATGCTGCTGGCACTGGCGATTCCCGTGCCGCCGGACATCGTGCGGCCGATGCGCGAACTGGGTGCGTTGCCAGCGGCCGTACTGCAGGCCGGGGCGATCCACGCGGAAGGTCATGCCGCTGCCGGCTGGATCGCGGCCTGGCTGCTGGGTGCCCTGGCGTGCCTGGGCTGGCAGCTGGCACGTCAATATCGTTTCATGCGCGCGCTCGGCACGCTGGTGCACGTGCCGCATCCCCGATTGCCGTTGTATCGCGCGACCCACGATGCCGGGTTGCCGGCCCTGGTCGGCCTGTGGCGTCCGCGCATCGTGCTGCCGCCGGACTTCGAGGCCCGCTATGCCCCAGCGCAGCGCACCTTGCTGCTGCGGCACGAGCAGGTGCATCGCCGTCGCGGCGACCTGCCGTGCAACGCGTTGGCCACGTTGTTGCTCTGCCTGCAATGGTTCAACCCGATGGCGCATCTGGCGCTGGGTGTATTCCGCCGCGACCAGGAAATGGCCTGCGACGCCCGCGTGCTGGCGCGGCGTCCACGGCAGCGGCGGGCTTATGCCGAAGCGATGCTGATCGGCCAGGCCGCTGCACCGCTGCCACCCCTCGGATGTCCCTGGCCTTCGCGCCACCCGCTCAAGGAGAGAATTGCCATGCTCAGGCAGCCCCTGCCTTCACCGCGCCGTCGCTTTACCGCTGTGCTGTCCATCGGCCTGCTGGCTGCCGGCGGCGGCTACGCCGCCTGGGCCGCACAGCCGGCCACGCCTGCCAAAGGCGCAGCGGTGCAGCCCGCGCATGTCCCGGCAGCGGCTGGCCAAGCCGCAACGCAAACGCTACCTCCACCGCGCTATCCGAAGGACGCCTACGAGAAGAATCTCGGCGGCCAGGTCATCCTGCGCATCGATGTGCGTGCTGATGGCAGCGTGTCGAACGTGGTGGTCGAATCTTCCCGCCCGGCCGGTGTATTCGACGCAGTGTCGATCGAGGCGGCGCGGCAATGGCGCTTTCGTCCGGAGATGAAGGACGGCAAGCCCGTGGCGGGGCGGGTGCGCGTGCCGGTCACCTTCGAAATGAATGCCACGCCCCCGCCCGCCGGGGGCAGCGCGGTGGCGTCGCGCTGATGCGGGGCGCATGTGTGCTGGTGCTGGGCGTGATGCTGGCAGGCTGTGCCACCACGCCGGATACCTACGAGGCCACCCGCAGCGACGCCGTGGACCAGCGATTGCTGTCACCCTCGGTGCGGCAAGCCGGCGCGGCGGCGATCGACAGCTATGCAATGCAACCGCAGCAGGCCTTCCGCATGCCGCTGCTGCACGACAATGTCGATCCGGCGCTACCCGCCGATACCGCACGTACCACGCTGCCGCCGACCACCGTGTGCGTCCGGGTGATCATCGACGCGCGGGGTGCCGTGCAGCGAACCGAACCGCTGCTGGACCGCGCCGAATGCGCCGCCGGTGGCGAGCCGACGAATCGCGACTTGCTGCAGGCGGTGGATCGCGCGGTGCTGACGTGGCAATACGAACCGGCGGCGATCTGCCATTACCGCGAGGTGGCGCCGAAGCGCCCGGGTGACTGTGCCGACGCCGAACGCATCGAGCCGGTACCGGTCACGCTCAACTACGCTTTCACCTTCCAGATGGAACGCGGGCAGATGCGGGTGAAACGCGCCGGGCGCTGAGGGCGGTCATAGCATCTCCGGCAGGAACATCCTTTTGCGCGAGATGTCCGGGCCGGAAACCATGAAGCGTCCATCGCCGCGGTAATGGACCGTGCGCGGCGTGCCGGGGCGGTGCGCCACGTGCGCGCGCACGACCTCCCAGATGAAGAGGTTGTGCTTGTTGATCTGGCTGCCATCGTGCAGCCGGCACTCGAAGCTGGCCCAGCACTCCCGGATGCGCGGCGCCGCCACCACGTCACCTGGCGTGGTGCTCAGGCCGAACGTGTCGAACTTGTCGATCTCCGCGCCGCTGCTGTTACCGATACGAACCACGGTGTCCACGATATCGACGGTGGGCAGGTTGATGACGCATTCGCGTGAGCGCCTGGCGAGATCGAAGCTGTGGTTTTCGTTCCACAGGTAGCAGGCCCACAGCGACGGCGAGAAGCCCATCACCATGTGCCAGCCGAGCGTCATCACGTCTCGCTGGCCGCGCCAGGCGGTGCTGACGAGCACGATCGGGCCGGGTTCGAGGAAGCGGCGCACGTCCTCGACGGGGAATGGATGCTGCCGATATTGCTTCATGCCGATTCCTGCACTGGGGTGAGGCGTCATCACATGCCGGAAGCCGTAAAGTGCCGGTGGCCGCAAGGTGATTGTCAGATGGATTTCACGCCCCCGTCATCGCGACTGGGGATGAATGGCCGCTGTCTCGCGCCTCGCGAACAGGGGAGCGCGCGCGGGATGCGCCGGGTCGTGCGCTTCCCGTGGGCACGTCGGCGCTTGCAGCATGTTTCCCGCGGGAAGGGCGCATGGAGCAGGGCGATGGATCGTTCGACCGCGGTCGTGGCGGCGCTGCCGCTGATATGGGTGTCGGGCCTGGCCTGTGCACAGGACACGGTGCAGAGCCTGCGGGCGGAAATCGCCAACGTCGAACAGACGCTGCAGTCGCTCAATGCACGGCTCGATGCCCTGGAAGGCAAGCCGCCCGCGCAACAGGCCGCACCCGCCCCCGCATCCGCCACTGCCGGCGCGCCTGCACCTGCGGCCACGCCGGCCAACGCAGCGGGCGTGTCATCGCCACCGGCCGCCGCGACCTACACGCAGGCCACGCCGCCGGGTTATCACAGCGTGCTGCCGCCGCGTGATTCGGTGGCAGATCCCTCGACCGCCGCCTCGCGCGCGGACAACACCGTCTCGCCGACCGACCCTGATCTCAAGGGCTTCTTCGCCATTCCCGGCACCGACACGATGATCCGCCTCGGCGGCTACGCCAAGCTCGACGCCATCGCCGACGCGCGCGCCGCGGGCGACCAGGAGCAGTTCGTCACGTCCACCATTCCGGTCGGCAGCCCGAACCGGGACACGTCCAACTTCGAAGTGCACGCCAAGCAGACGCGCTTCAGCTTCGAGGCACGCCGCCCGACCACGCACGGCAACCTGCGCTTCTACCTGGAGAACGATTTCTTCGGCAGCAGCGACAGCTACGAGTTCCGCCTGCGCCACGCCTACGGCCAGCTCGGCAATACCTATGCCGGCTATGGCTATTCCACTTTCATGGATGCCGACTCGCTGCCGGACACGCTCGATTTCGCCGGCCCTGGCGGGGCGGCCTACCTGTTGGTGGCCGGCATGCACCACAGCTTCTCGATGGGCAAGGGCAATACCTTGACCCTGGGTGCGGAAAATCCGGAGACCGAACTCGACCCGGGCGGGAGCGATGCGGTGGGCATGGACCGGGTGCCGGACCTGAGCCTGGTGGCGCGCATGGAGCGCGACTGGGGGCACCTGCAACTGGGCGCGGTGGCGCGCAGCCTGGGCTACAACGCCGATGGCCACAAGCAGACCACTTATGGCGGCGGCCTGTCGCTCAGCGGCTCGTTCTCCTTCGCCGACCGCGAACTGCTGCTGTTCGGCCTGCTCGGCGGCAAGGGCATGAGCCGCTACACCGCCGACCTCACCGGCTCGGGCCTGGACGCGGCCATTGCCGCCGATGGCGATCTGGAAGCGCTGCCGATCTACGGTGGCTTCGTCGGCTACACGCATTACTGGTCGCAGATGTGGCGCTCCAACCTCGTCTACGGCCAGCTCTACCTCGACGGCCAGGACGTGCTGGCCGCCGATGCGTTCAAGCGCAGCCGCTACGGCGCCTTCAACCTGATCTGGAGCCCGGCGCCGTCCTGGACGATGGGCATGGAACTGCTCTACGGCCAGCTCGAGCAGCAGGACGGGCGCAGCGCGGACACGATGCGGCTGCAGGGCAGCCTGCAATACAACTTCATCAAGTGACGCCGTGCCACGGCCGTCATGGCCGCGGCCCGGCGACAACCCACGAGGAGTGATGGCCATGGCGCAGGGCAAGAAGATCGGCGTGGTGGGGGCGACCTTCCTGGTCGCGGGCAACATGATGGGCTCGGGCGTGTTCCTGCTGCCTTCCAGCCTGGCCAAGATCGGCACCGCCTCGATCTGGGGCTGGCTCGTGACCACCGCCGGCGCGCTGCTGCTGGCGTTCGTATTCGCCAAGCTCGGCAAGCTCTCGCCGCAGGCCGGCGGCCCCTACGCGTACGCGCGCGACTGGTTCGGCCCGTACATGGGCTTCCAGACCAACACCATCTACTGGTTCGCCAACTGGATCGGGAATGTCGCCATTCCCATCGCCGCGGTGGGCTACTTCAGCTACTTCTTCCCGGTGCTGTCGCAGCCGCTGGTGCGCTGCGTGGCCGTGCTGGTGCTGGTGTGGCTGCTGACCTTTGCCAACATCATCGGCCCGCAATTCGTCAGCCGTGTGCAGACGCTCACCACCAGCTTCGCGCTGGTGCCGATCCTGGGCCTCGCGATCGGCGGCTGGTTCTTCTTCAAGCCGGAGCTGTTCGAGGGCGCGTACAACGTCTCCGGGCAATCGAACTTCGGCGCCATCTCCAGTGCGGCAGCCCTCACGTTGTGGGCGTTCATCGGCGTGGAATCGGCCTCGGTCACGGCCGGCGTGGTGGAGAACCCGGAGAAGAACGTCGCGCGCGCCACCCTGGCGGGCGTCGCATTGGCGGCGGTGGCCTACATCGCCAGTTCGGCGGTCATCATGGGCATGGTGCCCAATGCGGACCTGCAGACCTCCGATGCGCCGTTCGCGCTGGCCGCCGCCAACGCGGTCGGCGGGTGGGGCGGGGCGGTGGTGAGCCTGTGCGCCTTCATCGGGGCGGCCGGTTCGCTCGGCGGCTGGATCCTGCTCACCGCGCAGAGCGCCAAGGCGGCGGCCGACGACGGGCTGTTCCCGCAGCTGTTCCGCAAGGCCAATGCCGACGACGTACCGGTCAAGGGCATCCTGGTCGTGGCGGTGCTGATGACGGCGGCGGTGCTGCTCACCTCCACCTCGCAAACCGCTTCGGCACAGTTCGATGTCATCACCTCGGCTGCCGTGGTACTCACGCTGCTGCCGTACATCTACTCGTGCGTGGCCTGCTACTTCGTCGTGGAGCGCTCGCATACCTGGGCGCATATCGGTACGTTCTGGGTGCTGACCAGCGTCACCGTCGTCTACTGCCTGTGGGCGGTGTTCGGCTCGGCAGGGGCGATCGTCAAGTACGCCTTCCTGTTCGTGCTCTTCATCACCGTGTTCTATCCGTTCTTCAGCGAACAACGCCGCCAGCAGCGGCAGACCGTGCTCGTCCCGCCGCGTGCCGGTTGAGCAGAACGTTCCTTCGTATCGCCTCGCGCAAGGAGAGTATCCGTGTACTTCAAGTCCCTGGATTACCCCATCGTCGTCATCGACGCCGACTACGAATCGCCACGCATCGGCGGCATCCTGATCCGCGCGCTGGTGGAGGAACTGCGGGCCAACGAGCAGCGCGTGCTGTGCGGGCTCACCCTGGAGGACGCCCAGGCCGGCGCGCGCACGTACGTGGCCGCCTCGGCGGTGTTGATCTCCATCGATGGCACCGAGGACGTCACCGGCGAGTTCCAGCGCCTGCTCGGCTTCCTGCGCGAGCAGAGCCAGCGCCGCGCCGACTTGCCGGTATTCCTCTACGGGGAGCGGCGTACCATCGAGAAGGTGCCGAGCAAGCTGCTCAAGTACGTGCACGGCTTCATCTTCCTGTTCGAGGATACCAAGAGCTTCATTGCCCGCCAGGTGATGCGTGCGGCCGAGGCCTACATGGGCAAGTTGCTGCCGCCGTTCTTCGGTGCGCTGATCCATCACGCGGCCGAATCGAACTATTCCTGGCACACGCCGGGCCACGCCGGCGGCGTGGCGTTCACCAAGTCGCCAGTGGGACGGGCCTTCCACCAGTTCTTCGGCGAGAACACGCTGCGCAGCGACCTGTCCATCTCGGTGCCCGAGCTGGGCTCACTGCTGGACCACACCGGGCCGATCCGCGAGGCGGAGATCGAGGCGGCACGCAACTTCGGCGCCGACCATACGTTCTTCGTCACCAACGGCACTTCCACGGCCAACAAGATCGTCTGGCAGGGCACCGTGGGGCGCGGCGACGTGGTGTTCGTGGACCGCAATTGCCACAAATCGCTGATGCACTCGCTGATGATGACCGGCGGCATTCCCGTGTACTTCACCCCCAGCCGCAACGCGCACGGCATCATCGGGCCGATCAGCCTGGACCAGTTCTCGCCCGAGGCCATGGAGCAGCGCATGGCGACGCACCCGCTCGCCAGCGCGGCGCGCCAGGCCGGAGCCAAGGCGCGCATCGCGGTGGTGACCAACTCCACCTATGACGGCCTGTGCTACAACGCCGAGAAGATCGCGCGGCAGGTCGGTGGGAAGGTCGAGTTCCTGCACTTCGACGAGGCGTGGTACGGCTATGCGGCCTTCCATCCGTTCTACGAAGACCATTACGGCATGGCCAAGGGCAAGCCGCGCGAACAGGATGCGATCATCTTCACCACCCAGTCCACGCACAAGCTGCTGGCGGCGTTCTCGCAGGCGTCGATGATCCATGCGCGCGATGCCGCCGACCGCAAGCTGGATGCCGAACGCTTCAACGAGGCGTTCATGATGCACACCTCCACCAGCCCCCACTACGGCATCATCGCCTCGTGCGATGTCGCCTCGAAGATGATGGAAGGCGAAGCTGGTCGCTCGCTGGTGCAGGAAATGCATGACGAGGCCATCGCCTTCCGCCGCGCGATGTTGCACGTGCAGGATGACCTGGGCCGCGACGACTGGTGGTTCCGCGTCTGGCAGCCCGATGCCGTCGCCCGCTCGCTGGGCAAGGGCGACACCCCCGCGCCGTTGGTGGCCAAGCGCGACGAGTGGTACCTGCGCCCCGACGCGCACTGGCATGGCTTCGAACAGCTGGCCGACGAATACGTGCTGATCGACCCGATCAAGGTCACGCTGCTCACGCCGGGTCTGTCGATGGACGGCGAGATGGGCGCGCGCGGCATCCCGGCCGCCGTGCTGAGCAACTTCCTGTGGTCGCGCGGCATCACCGTGGAGAAGACGAACCTCTATTCGGTGCTGTTCCTGTTCTCGATGGGCATCACCAAGGGCAAGTGGAGCACGCTGGTGGCCGAGCTGATGGCCTTCAAGGCGCTGTACGATGCCAATGCGCCGCTGCAGAAGGCGCTGCCCGAGCTGGTGGCGTCCTATCCGGTGGCCTATACCGACGTGGGCCTGCGCGAGCTGTGCGACGACCTGCATGCGTTCAATACGGAGTTCCGCGTGGCCGAGGTGATGCGCGAGATGTACGTGGACCTGCCAGAGCCGGCGATGACCCCGGCCGACGCCTACAACCATCTCGTGCACGGACGCATCGAACGGGTGGATATCGACCAGCTGTCCGGGCGCATCGCCGGCACCATGCTGGTGCCTTATCCGCCGGGCATCCCGACGATCATGCCGGGCGAGCGTTTCGGTGCCAGCGATGAGCCGATCATCGAATCGCTGCGCATCGCCCGCGCCCAGAACGAGCGTTTCCCCGGCTTCGAATCCGACGTGCACGGCCTGATCATCGACAAGGGCGTGAACCCGCCGACCTACAAGGTCGAGGTGCTCAAGGTATGAGGCCACGGGCCGGCGCATGAGCGATACCCGCCAGGAACAGCGCATCCTCAAGGTCTCCATCGCCGCCACCGTCGGCGTGGCGGCGATCGGCTTCGTCGGCGGCTTGCTGGCGCGCTCGCAGGCCATCCTGTTCGACGGCGTCTACAGCCTGGTCGACGTGGCGCTCACGCTGGTGGCACTGGCGGTGCTGCGGCTGGTGGCGCGCCAGGACAGCCCGCGCTTCCAGTACGGCTACTGGCACCTGGAGCCGATGGTCGAGGCGCTGGGCGGGGCGATCCTCAGCCTGGCCTGCATCTACGCGCTGGCCAACGCGGTCATCGGCTTCAGCGACGGCGGTCATGAAGTGCGGTATGGCGCCGCGCTGGCGTGGGCGCTGCTGCTCACGGTGGTGGACCTGGCGATGGCCGCGTGGATCGGCCGGCATGCGCGGCGGCTGGAATCCGGGTTGCTGGCCCTGGACGCACGGGCCTGGCTGCTGACCGGGCTGATGAGCCTGGCGGTGGTGCTGGCCTTTGTGATCGCCCTGGGGCTGCACGGGGGCGCCTACGCCCGGTGGACGCCCTACATCGATCCGCTCGTGCTGTGCCTCATCAGCCTGGCGGTGCTGCCGCTGCCATTGCGCGGCGCGTGGCGGGCGATGCGCGAGGTGCTGCAGGTGGCCCCGGACGACCTCGACCGCCGCGTGCAGGAGGTGATGGCGGCCTTCGTGGCCGAGCACGGTTTCGTCGGCTTCACCAGCCATGTGGCCAAGATGGGGCGCATGCGCTTCGTCGAGATCCACATCCTCACGCGGCCGGACTACAACCCGGGCTCCATCGGCCGTGCCGACGCCTTGCGCGACCACATCGCCGCGCAGCTCGGCGCGCGCGAGGCGCAGTTCTGGCTGACCATCGACTTCACCTCCGACCCGGCCTGGACATGAGCGCCGTCGCCCCCAAGAAGATGGGCCTGGCGATGGCCACGATGCTGGTGGCCGGCAACATGATCGGCACCGGCGTGTTCCTGCTGCCGGCCAACCTCGCCACGGTGGGCAGCATCTCGGCGTACGGCTGGATCATTGCCACCGCCGGCGCGGTGGCGCTGGGGCTGGTGTTCGCCCGGCTGGGGCAGGTCGATCCGCAACCCGGCGGGCCGTATGCCTATGCGCGCGATGCGTTCGGCCCCTACATCGGGTTCGTCAGCAACTACGCGTACTGGTTCGGCAACTGGATCGGCAACGTCGCCATCGCACTGGTGGTGACGGGCTATCTCGCGCACCTGCTGCCGGCGCTGGACCCGCTGCCGGCGCGCATGGCCTTCACCCTGCTGGTGATCTGGGGTTTGAGCCTGGCCAACGCGCGCGGCGCGCGCTGGATCGGCGCGCTGGAGACCTGCACGCTGCTGCTCGCGCTGATCCCCATCCTGTTCATCGCCATCGCTGGCTGGTGGTGGTTCGACGGCGGCCTGTTCCGGGCCGGCTGGAACGTCAGCGGGCTGGGCGACGGTGCGGCGATCTCGCGCAGTGCGTCCATCGCGCTATGGGCGTTCATGGGCGTGGAAAGCGCGGCGGTATCGGCCGAGGTGATCGACAACCCGCGCCGCAACATCCCGCTGGCCACGCTTGGCGGCCTGGCCCTCGCGGCAGGCATCTACATCGCCTGTTCGCTGGTCATCATGGGCATGCTGCCGATGGCCGAGCTGCGCGACTCCTCCGCACCCTTCGCCGAGGCCGCGCGGGTGATGGTGGGCCCGTGGGGCGCGCTGGCGATCGCCCTGTGCGCGGTGTTCAAGTCGTTCGGCGCGCTGGGCGGGTGGATGCTGCTGGTGGGGCAATCGGCCAAGGCGGCGGCCGAGGATGGGCTGTTCCCGCGGGTGTTCTGCCGGGTCAACCGCCACGGCATGCCGGGCGCGGGGCTGATGATTGTGGCGGCACTGATGAGCGCGCTGCTGCTGGTGACCGCCTCGCCCACGCTGTCCCACCAGTTCGACCAGCTCACCAACATCGCGGTGCTGCTGACGATCATCCCGTACCTGTTCTCGGCCGGTGCGCTGATCTGGAACAGCCTGGCGCGCAACGAACGCGGTGGGCCGCTATGGCTGGCGATGGTGGCCGGTGGCGCGGCGATCCTCTATTGCCTGTACGCGCTGCTGGGCGCCGAACCGCAGCTGCTGGCCTATGCCACGGTGGCGATGCTGTTCAGCGCGGCGCTGTACCCGTTCTTCATGCGCCGGATGCGCGAGGTGGCCGCAACGCGCGGGATCACGCCGGCCAAGCCCCCGGCCTCCTGACGCTACGCTCCCGCGCACCGCAGGCGCGGCTTCAGCCGCGACGCGACCCACCCTCAGTCCAGCACATGCACCGCTTCGGCGATACGCCGCACTTCCTCTTCGCGGTGGCTGACGTACAGCATCGGCAACGCCAGCTCATCGCGCACCCGCTGCAGGTAAGGGATCAACTCCTCGCGCCGCGCCGCATCCAGCGCCGAAAGCGGCTCATCGAGCAGCAGCAACGCCGGCTGCGACAACAGCGCCCGACCGATCGCCACGCGCTGCGCCTCGCCCCCGGACAGATGCCGTGGCCGCCGTTGCAGCAACGCACCGATGCCTAGTAGCGCGACGATGTCGTCGAACGCGAACCGCGCCTGCGCCTGGCCGCCGTGGCGCCCATAGCGCAGGTTCGCGGCCACATCCAGGTGCGGGAACAGCCGCGCGTCCTGGAAGACATAACCGATGCGCCGCCTGTGCGCCGGCACATCCACACGCGCCGCTGCGTCGAACAGCACGCGGTCATCCACCACGATGCGCCCGGCCTGCGGCCGCAGCAGCCCGGCGATGGCGTTGAGCACGCTGGTCTTGCCCGCCCCCGATGGCCCGACCAGCGCGACCACGCGCGCGGTTTCCTCGATCCGCACATGGCGCCGGTAATCCCCGCGGCGCAGTTCGATATCCACCGACAGCATCAGCGCTCCTGCAACACGCGCTGGCGACGTACCAGCCATTCGGAGAGCAGCAGCGCCAACAGCGAGATCACGAAGGCCACCGCGGTCAGCCGCCAGATGCCGGCTTCACCGCCGGGGACCTGCAGCAGGCCGTAGATCGCCGCCGAGAGTGTCTGTGTCTGCCCGGGAATATTGGAAACGAAGGTGATCGTCGCGCCGAACTCGCCCAGCGCCTTGGCGAAGGCGAGCACCGCGCCGGCCACCAGCCCGGGCCAGGCCAGTGGCAAGGTCACGGTGAAGAACACCCGCCAGGGCGCGGCGCCGAGCGTGGCCGCGGCCGCCTCCAGCCGTCGGTCGGTGGCCTCGATGGACAGGCGGATCGCGCGCACCATCAACGGGAAGCCCATCACCGCGCAGGCCAGCGCGGCGCCGGTCCAACGGAACGCCAACTGGATGCCCAGGGTTTCGCGCAGCCACTGGCCGAGCACGCCCTGGTTGCCGAAGGCGATCAGCAGCACGTAGCCGGTGACCACCGGCGGCATCACTAGTGGCAGCAGCAACAGCGCATCGAACAACGCCTTGCCGGGGAATTCGCGCCTGGCCAGCAGCCAGCCACAGGCCACGCCGAGCGGCAGGCTCGCTACCGCCGCCACCAGCGCGACCTTCACGCTCAGCACGATGGCGGTGATTTCCTCCGGCGAGAACGCAGGCACCATGGACTCAGGGCGCCAGGCTGAAACCACGGCGCCGGAAGATGTCCTTCGCCACCGGCCCCTGCAGCCACTGCACGAAGGCGCGTGCCTGCGGCGAGGCCTTGGCCAGCGGTGCTACCGGATACACGATCGGCGGATGGCTGGTGGCCGGGAACGTGCCGACCACCTTCACCTTCGGCTCGGCCTGCGCGTCGGAACCGTAGACGATGCCCAGCGGTGCCTCGCCGCGCGAGACCAGCATCAACGCCGCGCGGACGCTTTCGGCCTCGGCCAGGCGCGGGGAGAGCGCGTCCCACTGCCCCAGGGCCTCCAGTGAGGCGCGTGCGTACTTGCCGGCGGGCACCGTGGCGGTCTGGCCGACGGCCAGGCGGCCATCCGTGCCCAGCGCGCGGACGATCGCGCCAGGCGTGGCCGGGTCGACCGGGCCGGTACCGGCATGTGCGGGCGCCACCAGCACCAGTGTGTTGCCGAGCAGGTTGTGGCGGTCCGCACCACGCACCAGATCGCGCTGCTGCAGGTAGTCCATCCATTCCAGGTCGGCGGAGAAGAACACCTCGGCTGGCGCACCCTGTTCGATCTGCCGTGCCAGCGTCGAGCTGGCCGCATAGGAGGTGGTGACCGCCACGCCGGTGGCCTTCTGGTAGGCGGCGGCGGCCTCGTCCATCGATTCCTTCAGGCTGGCCGCGGCGAATACCGTGACGGTGCCGGCGGGCACCTGCGCCTGCGCGATCACGGGCAGCGCGAGCACCAGCAGCGAACAGAGCAGGCGGGAAAAGCGCTTCATGCAAGGCTCCGGTGGGACGACGTCTGGATCATACCGACCCTGGGTGCGGTCGCCATGAGCTACAGCGGCAGCAGGTCTTCGTAGCGGCCGCCCTGCAGGTTGGCTTTCACTGCGGGGTCCATCAGCTTGGGCTCGGCGAGCGTGGCATCGCGCGCCCGTCGGCGGGCGACGAAATCGTCCTGCGCCACGCCGTGCTGCACGTGGATGTTCTCGCGCTGCTGGTCGGCCACGCAGGTGGCGTGCGCGAGCGCGCGGCCGTTGGGGCCGTAATCGTGGCAGACGAACATGCGCGTATCGCCGGGCAGCGCGAACAGGCGCTGGATCGAGGCAAACAGCTGCTTCGCGTCACCGCCGGGGAAATCGCAGCGGGCGGTGCCGCCGTCGGGCATGAAGATCGAATCGCCGGGGAACAGCGCATCGCCGACGAGGTAGGCCACGCTGTCGGGCGTGTGCCCGGGCACGGCGATCACGCGCACCTCGAGCGAGCCGAGCGCGAAGCGTTCGTCGTCGGCGAACAGCGCGTCGAACTGCGAACCGTCGGCACGGAAATCGGCCGGCAGCCGGTAGCGCGGCGCGAACGCCTGCTGCACCTGCACGATGCCCGCGCCGATGCCCAGCCGCGCCTGGGGCCACGCCTGGCGCAGCCATTGCGCGGCCGACACGTGGTCTGCATGGGCGTGGGTTTCCAGCAGCCAGCGCACCTGCCAGCCGCGTGCGGCCGCCGCATCGACCAGCGCCTGTGCCGGCGCGGTGCCGACCTGGCCGGTGGCGGGATCGAAATCCAGCGCCGGATCGATCACCGCCGCCTCGCCGCTGAGCGGGTCGGCGACGAGGTAGCTGAAGGTGTTGCTCGGTGCGTGCAGGAAGGGCAGGACGTCAGGACGCATGGGCGGCACCTCGGCGGTGGATCAGGGCGTGTCGAGGGCGGCGTTGAGGATCGCCGCCAGGCGGTCGCCCGCCTGGCGCAGCGCTGCCTCGGCCATCGGCCGGTACTGCGCCACGTAGCCCTCGGGCAGGACGTGCTTGGCAGGGTACACGCCCGGCGCGATGGCGACGCGGCACGACGCCTGCGCCCACGCCACCGCGTCCGGCGGCAGCACCGGCGTGGTGGCCGGCGTGGCGGGGAGCTGGAGCAGCTGCGCGAGGTAGTCGTCGTCGCTGAGGTGGCGGTCGTAGAGCATCCCGCTGTCCCACAGCGAATGCAGGTTGGTGCCCTTGCCGTTGAACTGCAGCTGGAAATCGTTGCCGCCCTTGTCGTTCGCGTAACCGGCGTGCATGGGCTGGTGGATGTCGCCGACGAAGTGGACGACGAACTTCAGTGCCTGCCGGCGCGCTTCGAGCGGCTGGTGGCGGTCGGCGAGCAACGTGATTTGCTTCTGCAAAGCCTCGATGACGCAGTTGCCATCCGGGCAGTCGACGGGCGGGTCATAGGCGCAGTCGTGCTCGCCGAGGTTGACGTAGTGCCAGCGGCTGCTCTTCTTGCCGAGGTCGGGGTCGTGTTCGCGCAGTTCGTCCGCCCAGGAGGCAATGCCGGCGAGGGTGGGGTTGGGTTCGCCCGCGAGCAGGGTGTCGATCTGCTTCTTCGCCTGGGGGGTGAGTTCGGTTTCGGCCACGCGGGCCACGAGGCGGTGGCCTTGGCCGCCCCAGGCGTGGGCGAGGGGCGCGTGGAGGGCGAAGAGGGTGGCGAGGAGGAGGGTGAGGGTCGGGGG
>JAEWJB010000035.1 GCA_023386795.1 Pseudomonadota bacterium | reverse complement strand
CGCGGTTGCGCTCGCGGTCGAACTTCAGCACGCGCACGTCCAGCTCGTCGCCGACGTTGACGACTTCGGACGGATGGCGCACGCGCTTCCAGGCCATGTCGGTGATGTGCAGCAGGCCGTCGATGCCGCCCAGGTCCACGAACGCGCCGTAGTCGGTCAGGTTCTTGACGACACCCTTCAGGATCGCGCCTTCCTGCAGCTTGTCCATCAGCTGCTCGCGCTCTTCCGAGTGCTCGCTCTCGACGACAGCGCGGCGCGAGACCACGACGTTGTTGCGCTTGCGGTCCAGCTTGATGAGCTTGAACTCCAGCTCCTTGCCTTCCAGGTAGGCCGGGTCGCGCACCGGGCGCACATCCACCAGCGAACCGGGCAGGAACGCGCGGACATCCTTGATGTCCACGGTGAAACCACCCTTGACCTTGCCGCTGATGCGGCCGGTGATGGTCTCGTTCTTCTCCAACGCTTCTTCCAGCTCGTCCCACACCATCGCGCGCTTGGCCTTCTCGCGCGACAGGACGGTTTCGCCGAAGCCGTTTTCGATGGAGTCCAGCGCGACCTTGACCTGGTCGCCCACGCCCACATCGATCTCGCCAGCGTCGTTACGGAACTGCTCGATCGGCACAATGCCTTCGGACTTCAGGCCGGCGTTGATCACCACCACGTCGCCGCGGACTTCCACGACGGTACCGGTGACGATGGCGCCCGGCTTCAGCTTGGCCAGATTGGCTTGGCTGGCTTCGAACAGTTCGGCAAAAGATTCGGTCATTTGAAATTACTCAGTTGAACACACGGACAGCCAGCCGCTCAGCGGTTGCACTGCCCACCCAGTTAGTCGACCCCGAAAAGCAGGCCGGGTGTGAAGTGGAAATACCGCCGCGCACCTTGCGCGACGGAGCCTGTTACAACGACGATTTGAAACAACGCATTGCATGCGGCGAAGCACATCCACCGCAGCCACCTGCTTCAGGCGGCGCCTGCCAGCTTGATCACGCGCTCGACGACTTCCTCGATGCCGATGCCCGTGGTGTCGATGAGCACGGCGTCTTCGGCCGGCCGCAAAGGCGCCACGGTGCGCTGGGCATCCCGGGCGTCCCGGGCCATGATCTCGCGCAGCAGGTCATCGAATATAACCGAAACACCCTTTTCCATCAACTGCTTATGGCGCCTGTCCGCGCGCTCCTCGGCGCTGGCGGTCAGGAACACCTTGTGGGCGGCATCCGGGAAGATGACCGTCCCCATGTCGCGGCCGTCGGCCACCAGGCCCGGGGGCCTGCGGAAGGAACGCTGCCGCTCCTTCAGGGCCGAGCGGACCTCGGGGATGGCGGCGATGGCCGAGGCCAGCGCCCCGGCCGTTTCAAGGCGCAGCTCGTCGGTGGCGTCCACCCCGTTCAGGATCACCCGCAACCCGGACTCGCCCTGCTCGATGAACTCCACATGGGTATCGAAGGTGCAGCGCACCAGCGCGGCGGCGTCGGAGACGTCGATGTCGGCCCAGCTGGCCGCCACGCCCACCGCCCGGTACAGGGCGCCGGAATCCAGGTAGTGCCAGCCCAGGCGGGCGGCGACGATGCGGCTCACCGTTCCCTTGCCGGCACCGGAAGGGCCATCGATGGTCAGGACGGGCGACAGGTCGGTCATTCAGCTTCCAGGGAGCGGGGAATTGCGCATTGTATGCGCCCGCCACCCTGCCCGGTTGCAAGCAGTTGAAAGGCCGGGGAAAAGCAGGATAGAATGCGCGGCTTACTGACCCGTGGGCACGCCGCGTAGTGGAAACGGCGCGCCCCTTCCCGAATTCCACGTTTACGCCGAGGTGTGCCATGAAAGTCCTGTCCTCCCTGAAGTCGGCGAAGAACCGTCACCGCGACTGCAAGGTGGTCCGCCGCCGCGGCAAGGTCTTCGTGATCTGCAAGTCCAACCCGCGCTTCAAGGCTCGCCAGCGCTAAGCCGGCGGCCGGCCCGCCTTTTGGGCGTGGCCCGCGCATCAGAAAGCCGCCTTCGGGCGGTTTTTTGTTTCTGCTTTGCTGTCATCATGTGGCGTCTGCTGTAATCGCATCCCGCCCATTTCTTTCGTCCGCTGGGGAGTAGTCGAATGAAGACCCGCCTTTCCGTGTTGCCCCTGCTCGCCGTGCTCGTTGCCGGCGGCGCCTGTGCCGAGACCCTGCTGGTCGACCGCGTCAACGAAAAGCCCGCCGTCGCCATGCCGGCGCGCGGCCAGACGATGGCACAGGTCGAATCGCAGTACGGCGCGCCGCAGCAGAAACTCGATCCACGCGGCGGCCAGAAGCGCCAGTGGCCGACCATCAACCGCTGGGTGTACCCCGCCTTCACCGTCTACTTCGAGAAGCAGAAGGTGGTGGACGTGGTCGCCAACCAGGCGGGCGCCGACGAGATCGGCCCGAAGCCGCCGATCCGCTGATACCCGTCCCACCCCGCCTCCGGTTCCGCGCCGGCGGCGACGTACCGCAGAGCCCGACCCCGCGATGACCGAACAACTCCGCTTCCCGGCCGAATGGGAAGGCCAGTCCGCCGTGCTGATCGCATGGCCCCACGCCGAGACCGACTGGGCGCAGCGCCTGGGGGAAGTGGAGGAGACCTACATCGCGCTGGTCGCGGCGATCACCCGCTTCGAACGCGCGGTGATCTGCGTGGCCGACGAGGACCTGCAGACCTACGCCGAAGCCCGGCTGCGCTCGGCGCGCATCGACATGGACAAGGTCCGTTTCGTTGCCGCCGAGTACGACGACACGTGGCTGCGCGACTCCGGTCCGATCACCCTGCGCCGCGCCGACGGCGGTTTCCGCCTGCTGGATTTCCGCTTCACTGGCTGGGGCGGCAAGTTCGAGGCCAGCCGTGACGACCAGTTGGTCGGCGTGCTGCACGACGCCGGCCTGTTCCGCGACGCAGACATCCAGAGCATCGATTTCGCGCTGGAAGGCGGCGCCATCGACACCGACGGCGCCGGCACCCTGCTCACCACGTGGCAGTGCCTGCACGAACGCCATCCGCAGCGCTCGCGTGAATCGCTCAGCCACGACCTGGCGAGCTGGCTGGCCCAGGACCGCGTGCTGTGGCTGGATCACGGCTACCTGGAGGGCGACGACACCGACGCCCACGTCGACACCCTCGCCCGCTTCGCCGGCCCGGACGCCATCGTGTTCCAGTCCTGCGATGACCCCACCGACTCGCATTACGCCGAACTGCAGGCAATGGGCGCCGAAATCGCCGCGTTGCGCCAGGCCAACGGCCAGCCCTACCGGCTGTTCCCGCTGCCTTGGGCCCAGCCGATCCTCGACGAAGGCCGGCGCTTGGCCGCTTCCTATGCCAACTTCCTGATCGTCAACGGCGCGGTCCTCATGCCGGCTTACGGCGATGCGGCCGATGCAAAGGCCCAGGCCGTCCTGGCCGAAGCCTTCCCGGACCGCGAGATCGTGACCGTGCCTTGCCGCGCGCTGATCTGGCAGAACGGCAGCCTGCACTGCATCACGATGCAGCTGCCCGCCGGCCTGCAGGCCGACTGAACCGCCCGGCCGCGTCGCGGCCGGCCTCGCTCCCGGCGCGCTACCCTGTGCGCCCCCCAGCGGATCGATTCCCATGACCCGTCATACCCTTTCCGTCGCGCTCATCCAGGAGCGCAACCATGGCGATGCACAGGCCAACCTGGCCGTGATCGAGGCGCGCGTGGCCGAGGCCGCCGCGCAGGGCGCCAAATTGATCCTGTTGCAGGAACTGCACAACGGCCCGTACTTCTGCCAGCACGAGTCGGTGGGCGAATTCGACCTGGCCGAATCCATCCCCGGCCCGAGCACCGAGCGCCTTGGCGCGCTGGCGAAAAAGCATGGCGTGGTGATCGTCGGCTCGCTGTTCGAGCGCCGCGCCGCCGGCCTGTACCACAACACCGCCGTGGTGCTGGAGAAGGACGGCACGCTGCTGGGCAAGTACCGCAAGATGCACATCCCGGACGACCCGGGCTTCTACGAGAAGTTCTACTTCACCCCGGGCGACATCGGCTTCAAGCCGATCGACACCTCGATAGGCCGCCTCGGCGTGCTGGTGTGCTGGGACCAGTGGTACCCGGAGGCCGCACGCCTGATGGCGTTGGCCGGCGCTGAACTGCTGCTCTATCCCACCGCGATCGGCTGGGACCCGGAAGACGCGCAGGACGAGAAGAACCGCCAGCGCGATGCCTGGGTGCTGAGTCATCGCGGCCACGCCGTGGCCAATGGCCTGCCGGTGCTGTCGTGCAACCGCGTCGGCCATGAGCCCTCGCCGCTGGGCGCCTCGGGCATCCAGTTCTGGGGCAACAGCCACGTGCTCGGCCCGCAGGGCGAGTTCATCGCCGAAGCCGGCGGCGAACCGACCGTGCTGGTGTGCGAGGTGGACCTGCAGCGTAGCGAGCACGTGCGCCGCATCTGGCCGTTCCTGCGCGACCGCCGCATCGACGCCTACGGCGACCTGCTCAAGCGCTACATCGACTGATTCGGACCCGACGGAACCTGCGCCCGTGACCGTACACCTGCGTGAGGCCCTGGCCTCGGACATCCCGGCCATCACCGCGATCTACGCGGTCGAGGTGACCGACTACGTCAACACCTACGAATACGAGGTGCCGGACGAGGCGGAAATGCGCCGTCGCATGGAAGACATCAAGGGCCGCGGGTTTCCCTACATCGTGGCCGAGCTCGACGGGAAGGTCGTCGGCTACGCCTACGCCAATACCTACCGCACGCGCATCGCCTACCAGTGGACCGTGGAGAATTCGGTCTACGTCGACTACGGCTGCCAGGGCCGCGGCGTCGGCAGCGCGCTGATGCAAGGCCTGATCGACGAATGCGTGGCGCGCGGCTACCGGCAAATGGTGGCGGTCATCGGCGAGCCCTCCAACACCGCCTCGATCAAGCTGCACGAGCGCTTCGGTTTCCACCTGGTCGGCATCTTCAAGGGCCTGGGCCGCAAGCATGGCCGCTGGCTGGATACGGTGCAGATGCAACGCGCGCTCGGCCCGGGCGCAGACCTACCTCCCGCGGAAGAAGTGAAGTAATGGAACCCACGTACAACGCCGACCACGACGACCTGCTGTCGGGCCAGCCGCACCGCATCGTCGAACGCGACGGCGTCCGCTACACCCTGCTGGGTACTGCGCACGTTTCCCAGGCCAGCGTGGCCGCCGTGGAGAAGGCCATCGACAGCGGCCGTTTCGACGCGGTGGCCGTGGAACTGGACTCCCAGCGCTTGCAGGCGCTGACCGACCCCGACGCGCTGTCCAAACTCGACCTGGTGCAGGTGATCCGCAAGGGCCGCGTGGCCCTGTTCGCGGCCAACCTGGCCCTGGCTGCCTACCAGCGCCGCCTGGCCAAGCAGTTGGGCATCGAGCCGGGCGCGGAGCTCAAGCAGGCCGTCGGGCTGGCGAAGGCGCAGCACCTGCCGGTCTACCTGATCGACCGCGAAGTCGGCACCACGTTCAAGCGCGCTTCTGCGCGCCTGGGGCTGTTCGGAAAGCTCAAGCTTGCCGGTGGGCTGCTGACCGGCCTGTTCGCCAGCGACGACGTGGGCGAAGAGGAAATCGAAAAACTCAAGCAGGGCGACATGCTGGAGGCGAGCTTCGGCGATTTCGCCAGCGAGAGCCCCGAGCTGTACGACACCATCATCGCCGAGCGCGACCGCTACATGGCCACGCGCCTGCGCGAGGAGGCCGGCCAAGGGCCGCGCGAGGTGCTGGCGGTGGTCGGTGCCGGCCATCTCGCCGGCCTGTCGCGCCATCTCGCCGAAGACAGCGAGGACCCGGGCGTGCTGCGCGAGCAGCTGGAGTTCGTACAGCAGCGCCGGCGCATCCCCTGGATCACGCTGGGCATCCTGGCGGTGATCATTGCCGGCATCGGCCTGGGCTTCTGGCGCGGCGGCATGGCGATGGGCACGGACCTGCTGCTGCAATGGGCGATGTATACCGGCGGCCTGGCCGCGCTCGGCGCACTGATCGCCGGCAGCCATCCGCTGAGCATCCTGACCGCCGCCGTCGTCGCTCCGTTCAAGCCGTTTCGCCTCAGCGTGCCGACCGGCGCGTTCGCCGCGCTGGTCGAAGTGCACATGCGCAAGCCGGCCTATGGTGACTTCCTCACCTTGCGCGACGACGCACAGACGCTGCGTGGCTGGTATCGGAACCGGGTCTCGCGCGTGGTGCTCACGTTCCTGCTGACCAACCTGGGAAGCATGACCGGCGTGTGGCTGGCGGGGCTGCAGATCCTGCATCGCCTGCAAGGCTGAGTCCGTCGCAGGGCGTTGCCAAGGGACCCGCGTCTTTGTGACGCGGTTTTTCGTTTGTGCGATATCACATCCGCGCCTGGTGCGCGTGCACCGTAGCGGGCGGGCAACTTAGAAATATCCAATATCGGTGGACGTACGGCGTTCCTAGCATGCGAGCTCGCCTTCAGCCCGCACTGCCGTGAATCTCGCTGCTGCCCCCGCCCCGCCGACGCATGACGCCAGCCTGCTCTCAGGCGCGGCGAGCCTGGCAACGCTGGCGCAACTGCATGGCGTGGCAACCTCCTATGAGGCCCTGCTGCGAGAACTGGACGTCGCCGCCACGCCTGAGGGGCTGCCGGCGGCAGAGCTCGTGCTGGCCGCGCGCCGTCTGGGCATGAAGTGCCGCATGGTGAACGTGCAGGCCGAGCGCCTGCGCCACACCCCGTTGCCCGCCATCGGGCTCGACCGCCGCGGCCGCTACTTCGTGCTGGCCAAAAGCGTAGGCACGCGCACGTTGCTGCACGACCCGCTCGATGGCCGTACGTGGACGGTCGAGGCCGACGAACTGCACGCCCACTGGAGCGGGCGCCTGCTGCTGTTGCAGTCGCAAGCCACCTTGACCGGTGCCCTGGCCCGCTTCGACCTTTCTTGGTTCATCCCAGCCATCGTGCGGCACCGGCGCGTGTTGGGCGAAGTACTGCTGGCTTCGCTGGCCCTCCAGTTGTTCGCGCTGATCACCCCGCTGTTCTTCCAGGTGGTCATGGACAAGGTGCTGGCCAATCGCGGCCTGTCCACACTGGATGTGATCTCGGTTGGCTTGCTGGGCGTGATGCTGTTCGAAAGTGCGTTGTCCGCGCTTCGCGGCTACCTGCTTGCCCATACTGCCAGCCGGCTCGATGTGGAACTGGGCTCGCGCCTGTTCCGGCATCTGATCGCCCTGCCCCTGGCCTACTTCCAGTCCCGCCGCGTGGGCGATTCGATTGCGCGCGCGCGCGAACTGGAGAACATCCGCGCCTTCCTCACCGGCAGCACGCTCACGCTGCTGCTGGACATCCTGTTCTCGCTCGCCTTCTTCGGCGTCATGCTGTTCTACAGCGGCTGGCTCACCCTGCTGGTGCTGGCCTCGATCCCCGCGTACTTCCTCATTTCGCTGGGCATCACGCCGATGCTGCGCCGCCGGCTGGAACGAAGCTTCGAGCGCAACGCCGAGACACAGGCGCTGCTGGTGGAGACGGTCAGCGGCATCGACACGGTCAAGGCGATGGCGGTGGAACCACAGTTCACCCGCCGCTGGGACGAGCGCCTCGCGGCTTACGTCGCCGCCAGTTTCCGTGCGCAGAACCTGGCCAACCTGGCGGGCGAGTCGGTCTCGCTGGTCGGCAAGCTGGTCACCGTCGGCACCCT
Source organism: Pseudomonadota bacterium (assembly GCA_023386795.1). GTDB lineage: Bacteria > Pseudomonadota > Gammaproteobacteria > Xanthomonadales > Xanthomonadaceae > Stenotrophomonas_A. The sequence continues at coordinate 20,376 of JAEWJB010000035.1, read as the reverse complement.
GTGGCTGGGCGCGCGCCTGGTGATCGAGGGTCAACTGAGCGTCGGCCAGCTGATTGCCTTCAACATGCTGGCGGGCCGCATCGGCCAGCCGATCATGCGGCTGGCGCAGTCCTGGACGCAGTTCCAGCAGACCGGCGTGTCCATGGAACGCCTCGGCGACATCCTCAACACCGCGCCGGAGGGCGGCCGCGCCGATCGCACCGTGCTGCCGTCGCTGCAGGGCATGGTGGCCTTCCAGCAGGTGCACTTCCGCTATCGCCCCGAGAACGCCGACATCCTGCACGGCATCGACCTGACGATCGCGCCGGGAGAGATGGTCGGCATCGTGGGGCCCTCGGGTTCGGGCAAGAGCACGCTGACGCGTCTGGTGCAGCGGCTTTACTCGCCTACGCAGGGCCGCGTGCTGGTGGATGGCGTCGACCTGGCGAATGTCGATGTGGCCTCGTTGCGCGCGCAGATCGGCGTGGTGCTGCAGGAGAACCTGCTGTTCCGCCGCAGCATCCGCGACAACATCGCCCTGGCAGCGCCCAATGCCTCGATGGAGCGCGTACTGCAGGCTGCCGCCATGGCCGGCGCGCACGATTTCATCAATGCGCTGCCGCAAGGCTACGACACCCTCGTGGAAGAACACGGCACCTCACTTTCCGGCGGCCAACGACAGCGGCTGGCGATCGCCCGCGCGTTGATCGGCGACCCGCGCATCCTGATCTTCGACGAAGCCACCAGTGCGCTCGATTACGAATCCGAGCGGGTGATCCACGACAACATGCGTGCGATACGCCAGGGCCGCACCGTCATCGTGATCGCGCATCGCCTCAGCGCCGTGCGCGAAGCGGACCGCATCGTGGTCATGGACCACGGACGCATCGTCGAGCAGGGCAACCACCACAGCCTGCGCGCACTTCCCGGTGGCCATTATGCCCGCCTGCAACAGCTGCAGCAGGGCTGACCATGTCACTGCCTGTCACCCTGCAACGGATGCGCGCGGCTTGGCGCGAAAGCTGGCGCCAGCGCCAAGCGCTGGATGGCCCGCGCCTGCTGGCGCACGAGCGCGATTTCCTGCCCGCTGCCGACGCCCTGCGCGAGACCCCGCCGCATCCCGCGCCCCGGCTCCTGCTCGCGGCAATCCTCCTGTTGGCCCTCTGCACCCTGCTATGGGCAACGTTTGGACAGCTGGACGTGGTGTCGGTAGCAGAAGGCAAAGTGCTGGCTGTCGGGCTGGCCAAGCCGATCCAGGCCGACGTGACCGCCGTCGTCAGTCGCCTTCATGTACGCGAAGGCCAGCGCGTTCGCGCCGGCCAGTTGCTGGTCGAGCTCGACCCCAGCGCCACCGCCTCGGAATTGGCGAAGGTGGAAGAACAACGCACGACTGCGGTCCTGGATGCAGCACGCTCCCGCGCACTGCTGCAGGCCGCCGAGGGCGGTCCATTGACGACGCCTTCCCTGCCGACACTGTCCGCCGGAAGCCGCGCGGCCTGGCAATCGCGCCTGCAGGCCGAGCAAGCCGCGCTGCAGGCCGCGCGCGCCGGGGCCGCATCCGTGGTCGCGGAGCGGCAGGCGGAGATCGTGGCCACGCGCGCGAACATTGCCTCGCTCCGTCAGAGCCTGCCCATCAGCCGCGAGATGGCAGCGGACTACAAACGCCTGCTGGCGGGCAAATACGTTGCGCGACACGCCTGGCTCGAACGCGAGCGCGTGCTGCTGGAGCAGCAGCAGCAACTGGCGGCGGAGCAGGCACGCCTGGCGCAAGCGCAGGCCGCCTACGGCCAGGCGCTCCAGCAGTTGCAGCAGTTCGACGCACAGCGCCGCAGCGAACTGCTGACACAGGTGCAGGACGCCGAGCAGCGACTGAACGCGTTCGATCAGGACCTGCGCCGGCTGCGTCAACGCGATGCCCTCACCCGGCTCTCCGCGCCGGTCGACGGCGTGGTCCACCAGTTGTCGGTGAGTGCGCCCGGGGCAGTGGTCACCGCCGCCCAACCCATCATGCAGATCGTGCCGGCCGACACACCGACCGAGGTCGAGGCCTTCCTCGCCAACCGCGACGTCGGCTTCGTGCAGGTCGGGCAACCGGTGAACATCAAGGTCGACACCTTCGATTTCACCCGTTTCGGCATGTGGTCTGGCCAGGTCACCGCGCGCTCGCCGGATGCGATCACCGATCCTCAACGGGGTCCGGTCTACGCGGTTCGCATCCGCCTCGATGCACGCCAGGACAGCATGGCGGCCCTGGCACCGGGCATGAGCGTGCGCGCCGAAATCCGCACCGGGCGCCGCCGGATCGTCCAATACCTCCTGTCGCCACTTCAACGACGTCTGGACGAAAGCGCGCATGAGCGCTGACGTCGCGACGGCCTTTTTCAGGAACGCCCCTCAACCCACGGAGAACACTAGCCCCGCAATGCCCTGTTCCCGCATGGCCACTTCCGGCCGGCGGTCCACTTTTCGAATCAAAGGATACAAACACCATGAACTTCTTTTCCCAGCTCCAAGCCCACTTCCAGCAGCTCAACGCCCGCCTGACCCAGCTGCGCGGCATCACCGCCAACCTGCCGCAGGAGTCCGGCGTGTGGGTCAACGGTCAGAAGGTGAGTTCGCTGCCGAACCTGCCGATGGCCACGCAGACCACCGTCACCAACGGCAACGTCGTCACCCAGACCGTGTCGCTGGCGGACTCCATGGCGTCTTTCAGCTCTGAAGGCGGCGTGAGCGTGTTCCAGTTCGGCAACGGCAGCACGAGCCCGGAAGCACTGTTGGCACGCGGCCAGTAAGCCTGCCTCCGATCTGCCTCCTCCAGGAGACCTACGTTGAATCTCAACCTTTCATTTCTTCAGTTCCTCACGGATCTGATGAACTACGCGGGCAAGCCTTCATCGCAGCCCGAGGCGTCCGCCGTTCCCGTCCCCGCGCCTAGCCCGGTGTACGCGGCGGCCGCGCCGGTGGCATCGGCAGCTTCCTTGCCGGCGGCCACTACGCCCGTGGTGACGGCCTCCCCCGAGGCGCAGGTGCCGCGGCCGGCCGGACGCACCTTCTTTGGTGGCCAGGGACGCGACGTACTGGTCACGGGCGCGGGCGATGACGTCATGGATGGCGGCATGGGCAACGATGTCCTCGACGCCGGGGGCGGCCACAACTTCGTTCACGGCGGCATGGGCAATGACAAGCTCACCGTCGGGGATGGCAACAACGAAGTGAATGGCGGCATGGGCCACGACACCCTCGTCGCAGGCCACGGCCGTAACCGGATCGATGCCGGCATGGGCAACGATATCGTCACCGCGGGCAATGGCGGCAACCAGGTCGACGCCGGCATGGGCAACGACCGGGTCACAACCGGCAGCGGGAACGACACGTTGGTGGGCGGCATGGGTAATGACTGGTTGTCGGCGGGCGCGGGCGATGACACTTATCGCTTCGAGGCGGCGTTCGGCGAAGACGTGATTGCCAATCGCGATGCCGGTGCCAGCGTGGACCGCGTCGAGTTCTCGGCTTCGTCCGGGATCCAGGCCCAGCAGCTGTGGTTCCGCCGTGATGGTGCGGATCTGGTGGTCGATGCGATCGCCTCGAAAAGTCCGTCACAAGACGGCACGGGCGGCATCAACGGCCTGGTGTTCTCCAGCGGCAGCGTGTTCGGGAGCAACACCAGCGGGCAGTTGGCCGGCAACACCGTCCAGCAGCGCGAAGGTTCCCTGACCCTGCGCAACTGGTACACCGACCCGGCCAGCCAGGTCGATGTCTTCCAGGACGCCTCGGGTCGCACGCTGCAGCGGGGACAGGTCGATGGACTGGTGTCGGCGATGGCGGGGTTCGGCGGCGTGCCGGCGAACCTGTCCAGCCTGAGCGGAAGCCAGCGCCAGCAACTAGAGGTCGTGATCGCCCAGAACTGGGCAGCCTGATCCAAGGACGAACCAGGCGACGGCCGCTTCCCTCGGGAAGCGGCCGTTTTTCGTTCAGGCCGTCAGCCGGCGATGGCCGAGGCCACTGCCTCGCGCGGCGAGCGGCCACGTGCGCGCCGCACCAGACGCGCCGCACCATTGCTCATGTCATCCAGCATCGCGTAGATCGTCGGCAGGAACAGCAGGCTGACCACGGTGGAGAACGCCAGGCCGCCGGCAATGGCGCGCGCCATCGGGTAGTACGGCGGGCCGTCGCCGAACATCTGCGTGGTAGTCAGCGAGATCGGCACCATCGCCAGGATCGCCGTGCCCATCGTCATCATGATCGGGCGCAACCGCTCGCGCGAGCCTTCCACCAGCGCATCGGTGCGGCTCAGGCCGCGCCGGCGCAGGTTGTTGATGTGCTCGATCATCACGATACCGTTGTTCACCACCACGCCCATCAGCACCAGGATGCCGATGAAGGACATGATGCCGAACGTGGTGCCGGTCAAGGCGAACAACCAGAACACGCCGAAGATCGAGAACAGCACGCCGCTCATGATCGCCGCCGGGAACAGCAGCGACTCGAACACCGCTGCCATCACCACGTAGATCATCACCAGCGCGATGACCAGGTTGAACAGCATCTGCTGCATGGCCTCGCCATCGTCCTGGTAGTCGGCACCGTCGAAGGTGAAGCTGTAGCCGGCCGGGAAGCTCATGTGCTTGAGCACCGATTCCATCGCCTTGCGGCCGTCAGGCTGGGTCACCTTCTCGCCCAGGTTGGCCTTGATGGTCAAGGTTGTCTGGCGATTGGTGCGGCCGATCTGGGTCGCCGACGGACGCATCTGCACGTCCACCAGGCTCAGCAGCGGCACGGTGCGGCCATCCTTGGTGCGCACGGTGAAGCTGTCCAGGTCCTCGGGCTTAGTGTTCTCCGCCCCGGCAAAGCGCACCCACACCGGCACCTCGTTGTCACCCCGGCGGAACTCGCGGATCGGCGAACCGCGCAGCGCCAAGCCGACGAACTTGGCCACCTCGTCGGCGCTGAAACCGAACGCGGCCGCGCGTTCGCGATCCACGCGGATCGCCAGCTCGCTGGTGCGGTCGCCGTTGTCGATGTGCACGTCGCGCAGTTCCTTGCGCTGGGCCAGCAGCGGCAGCACTTCCTCGCCGATCTCCTGCAGCGCCTGGGTCGAGTCGCCCACCAGCTGAACCTGCACGCCATTGTTGCCGCCGTTGTTGCCGCCGCCGTTGTTGCCGATGCTGTAATCGGCCCGTGCCGAGCGCGGCAGCTCCTTGCGGATCGTCTCCAGGATCGCCGCGGTATCCTTGGCCTTCACCTTGTCGGTATCGAAGGTGATGACCGTGCTGCCGCTCTCCTGCTCGCTGTACCACGAGTACAGCTGGGCGATGTGGAAACGCGCGCGGTTCTTCTCCAGGTAGTCTTCCACCCGCGCCACTTCCTGGCTCAGCTGCTCGCGGGTGTAGGAACCCTTCCACTGGTAGCCGATGAAGGCTTCCTTGCCGCCGTCGCCGCCGAACATGTCCACCTTGGTCAGCTTCATCGGCACCAGGCTCACCAGCACCACCATGACGATGCCGAACACGCTCCAGCCGCGATGCTCCAACGTCCAGCGCAGCAGCCGGGCGTAATGCACCTGCAGGCGCGCGATCAGCCCCTTGTTCGAGTTCACGAGCGCCGGCGTCTTCATGCGCGCGGACAGCATCGGGATCAGGCTGATGGCCACCAGCCAGGAAGCCAGCAACGACACCGAGATCGTAATGGCGATCTGCGCCATGAAGATGCTGATGTTGTTGGTCTCGCCGAACAGGTTCGGCAGGAACACGATGCAATGGCACAGCGTGCCCGCGCTCAGCGCGATGGAGACGTTACGGGTGCCGACCAGCGAGGCGCCGACCGGGTTGTCGGGCATGCGTTCGCGCTCCTGGTAGATGCTCTCCACCACGACCACCGCGTTATCCACCAGCATGCCGACGGCCAGCAACAGGCCCATCATGGTCAAGATGTTCAGCGTGACGCCGACGAAATACATGAAGCCCAGGGTGATCGCGAAGCAGATCGGGATCGCCAGAGTCACCATCAGCGTCGAGGGCCAGTGGCGCAGGAAGAAGAACAACACGGTGATCGACAACAGCAGGCCGATCGCACCGGCCTCGGCCAGCTCGGCCAGCGAGGAGGTCACGTCCTTGCCCTGGTTGGCGATGACCTTGATCTGCACGTCGCTCATCGCCGGCTGCTTGCGGATCGCATCGACTTCCTTCAACGCCAGGCGCGAGACTTCCACCAGGTTGGCGTTGCGTTCCTTGAAGATGTCCAGGCCGATGGCCGGACGCCCGTCCAGACGCCGGCCGTACATCATGCGCGTGGGCTTCAAGCGCACGTCGGCAATGTCGCCCAGGCGCAGGCCCTTGTTGTTGAGTACCAGGTCGCGCAGTTCCTGCAGGTCGCGCAGTTCGCCCACCGGCTGCACGCGGATGCGCTGGCCGTTGTCGTCGATCTGCCCGGCGGAGACCGAGAAATTGAGCTTGCCCAGCTTCTCGCTCAGGTCGTTCAAACTCAGGTCGTGCGCGGCGAGGCGGTCGGGCTTGATCGCGATTTCCACCTCGTTCGGCGGCGCGCCGGAAATCTCCACCCGCGCCACGCCCGGCAGGCGCTCGATGCGCTGCTTGAACTCGCGGTCGAGCATGTCGTACGCGCCGGTCAGGTCGGCCTGGCTGGCCAGTCGCACGCGCAGGATCGCCTCATCGCTGCTGGACCACTTGTAGACGTGGTAGCGCTGCAGGTCGTCGGGCAGGTCGTCGCGAATCGCATCGATGCGCTGGCGCGCATCGGACGCCGCGATGGCGATGTCGCGGTCCCAGTCGGAGAACTCGATGAAGATGTTGGCGCCATCGGCCGTGGCCACCGAGCGCATGCGCTTGATGCCGGTCATCGTGGCCAGCGCTTCCTCGGCGGGCCTGACCAGATTGCGCTCCACCTCGTCCGGGGTCGAGCCGGTATACGGCAGCTCGACGAACAGGAACGGCGCGGAGATGTCCGGCAAGGCCTCCAGCGGCAGCCGGAACGAGGCGATCAGGCCGACCACGACCAGCGACACGAAGCACATGATCGTGGTGACCGGCCGGCGGATGGAGAACTCGGCGATGCTCATGCCGTCTCCATTGCGCCGCCGGCGCCTTCACCCGCCCCGCCCAGCCCGCCGTGGCGGGCGCGCATGCGCCGGCCACGTTCCAGGTAATACGCGTCGCCGCGACGGTCCATCAGGTCATACACCACCGGGATGACCAGCAAGGTCAGCAACGTGGAGACCAGCAGGCCGCCGATCACCGTGATCGCCATCGGCGCGCGCACCTCGGCACCCTCGCCCAGCGCCAGTGCCAGCGGTGCGAAACCGAACAGCGTGCACAAGGTGGTCATCACGATCGGGCGCAGGCGCGAGCGGGCGCCCTCCACCAGTGCCTCGTGCTTGGCCACGCCTTCCTCGCGCAACTGGTTGACCTTGTCGATCAGGATGATCGCGTTCTTGGTCACCAGTCCCACCAGCAGGATCAACCCGATGAACACCACCACCGAGATCGGCTTGCCGGTGATCAGCAGCGCCAGCACCGCGCCCACCAGCGCCAGCGGGATGGTGAACAGGATGACAAACGGATGCAGCAGCGATTCGAACTGCGAGGCCATCACCAGGTAGACCAGGAAGATCGCCAGACCGAAGGCGAACAGCAGCGCGCGCACCGATTCGGCCAGTTCCTCGCCCTGCCCGCCGATGTGCATGCCGATGCCGGCCGCCAGTGGATCGGCCTGCACCATCTGCTCGACCTCGCGCACCGCGCCACCCAGGTCGATGTCGCGCAGGTTGGCCGAGACGATCGCCACGCGCGTCTGGTCGGCACGATGGATTTCGCTGGGGCCGGTGGTGGCCACCACGTCGGCCACCGAGGCCAGCGTCACCGGGCGGCTGCTGCCCGGGTTGACGATCAGCCGGCGGATGTCCTCCACGCTGGCGCGGTCGCTGTGCTGCGCACGCACCAGCACGTCGATCTTGCGATCGCGGAAGCTGTAGCGGGTCGCCACGTCGCCGCGCACCTTCTTCACCACCACGTCGGCGATCTGCCGCGTGGTCAGGCCCAGCGCACCGGCGCGCTCCTGGTCGAAGCGGATCTGGATCTCCGGGAAGCCCTCCTCGACCGTGGACTTCACGTCGGCGTAGTGGCGGTTGTTGCGCAGCATCGCCGCCAGCTTCTGGCCGGCATGCTCCAGCTCGGCCAGGTCCTGCCCGCGCAGCTCCACTTCCAGCGGTGTGGAGAAGGAGAACAGCGCCGGGCGTGCGAAATCCACCTGCACGCCGGGACGGCCGGCCATGGTCGCGCGCAGCTTCTCGGTCTCGGACGCTTCCAGCTTCTGGCTGCCGCCGCCGGCCATCACCACGGTGAGCTTGCCGATGTTCTCGCCGCTCTCGGTCGGGTTGGCGTCCAGGCGGGTGCCGCTGCCGGACACGCCATACAGCGAGGAGATGCCCTCGTCCTTGCCGTGCTTGAGTTGCAGCTCGCGCACCAGGGCGTCGGTCTGCGCCAGCGGCGTGCCGGCCGGCAGCTTGACGGTCATCTCGAAGCGGTCCTGCGCCAGCTGCGGGATCAGGTCCGCGCCCAGCATCGGCACCGCGAACACGGTCGCCACGAAGATCGCGGTGGCCATGCCCAGCACCCGCCACGGATGCGCCAGCGCACCCGGCAGCAGGCGCAGGTATCCGCGCTCGGCATACTGGTAGGGCCACATCGCCGCATCGCTGAAGCGGCGCATCACCGGCGCGATGAAGAACACCGCGCTACGCCACGCGCGCACCACCAGCCAGGCGATGCCATAGAAGCCATAGCGGAATGCGGCGGCGAACAGCCAGCGGATCGCCGCGAACGGCTTCATCCAGCCGCGCGTGGGCTGCCAGCGCGGATGCGGCGGCTCTTCCGGGAACGCCATCGGCGGGCGGCCCTTGAGGGAGCTCAGCATCGGGATCAGCGTCATCGACACCACCAGCGAGATCGCGATGGCGATCGCCACGGTCAGCGCCTGGTCGCGGAACAGCTGCCCGGCGATACCTTCCACGAACACCAGCGGCAGGAATACCGCGATGGTGGTCAGCGTGGAGGCCATCACCGCCATGCTCACCTCGCGGGTGCCGACGATGGCCGCCTCCAGCACGCCCAGCCCGCGCTCGCGCGCCTTGGCGATGCTTTCGAGCACGACGATGGAGTCGTCCACCACCAGGCCGGTGGCCAAGGCCAGGCCGCCGAGCGACATCACGTTCAGGCTCAGGCCCAACTGGCCCATGAAGAAGAACGTGGTGATGATCGACACCGGCAGCGACAGGCTGATGACGAACGTGCTCCAGCCATCGCGCAGGAACAGGAAGATGATCAGGATCGCCAGCACGCCGCCGATCAAGCCGTCGTGCTTGACCGAAGTGATCGCCTCCTCGATGAAGTGCGACTGGTCCTCGATGGTGGTGATTTCCACATCGCCCGGCACGGTCGACTTGATCTGCTCCAGGCGCTTGCGCAGCGCAGCGGCGGTCGCCACGGTGTTGGCATCGCCTTCCTTGTAGATCGCCAGCTCGACGGCTTCCTTGCCACCCAGGCGGATGATCGCCTCGCGCTCCTTGTAACCCTGGCGCACGTCGGCCACGTCCTTCAGCCGCACCGGCAGGCCACCGGCGATGCTGCTGGTGTTGGCGCTCGAGGAGCTCTGCACCTCGGCAGCGGCGGCCATCGCCGCCTGCGAGCCGGTAGCCGCCGCGATGGCGTACATCTGCTGCATGGCCGCGTCGGCGCCGCCACCGCTGGTGCTGGTAGTGGTGACGAGCAGGTTGCGGATTTCCTCCAGGTTGGCGAACTGGTTGACGGTACGCACCAGGTAACGCTGCGAGCCCTCCTCCAGGCGGCCGCCGGAGATGTTGATGTTCTCTTCCTTGAGGCGGGTGATGACGTTGTCGATCGGCAGGTTGAGCTGGGCCAGCTTCTGCTGGTCGATATCGACCTGGATTTCATCCTCCAGGCCGCCGCCCACCTTCACCGCGGCCACGCCGGCCACCGGTTCGAGCTTCTTCTTCAGGTCCTCGTCGGCGTAGCGGCGCAGCATGGTCAGCTGGCGGATCGCCTCGGCGTCGTCGCGTGCATCGCCCTTGGGCGAAAGCACCAGGCGCATGATCGGCTCGGTGGAGGGATTGAAGCGCAGCAGCACCGGGGCCTTGGCCTCCAGCGGCAGGTTCAGCGCTTCCATCTTGTCGCGCACCTCCAGCGTGGCCTGGTCCATGTTGGTGCCCCAGGCGAACTCCAGCACCACGTCGCTCTGGCCGGTACGCGAGACCGACTTGAGCTTGCGCAGGTTCTTCACCACGCCGACGGCTTCTTCCACCGGCTCGGTCACCAGCGTCTCGATTTCCGCCGGTGCGGCGCCCGTGTATTCGGTGCGCACGGTGAGCGTGGGATAGCTCAGGTCGGGCAACAGGTTGACCTTCAGTCCGTTCAGCGCGATCGCGCCGAACAGCAGCATGGTCACGGTGATCATCGCGATGGTGACGCGGCGGCGGGTGGCAAATTCCACCAGGCCGCCACCGCCCGCGCCCGGAGGCGCGTGCGAGGCCGGATCACGGCCGTGATCGGAACCTGCGCTGGTCATGAACGCTTGCCTTCATCGCCCTGGGCGATCGCGGCAGCCGCTTCGACCTTGGCCTGCGGCTCGCCGATGACCTGCACCTGGGTGCCGTCGCGCAGCGCCACCTTGCCGGCCGTGACGACCTGGTCGCCCTCCTTCAGGCCCTCGCGCACTTCCACCCACTGGCCTTCGGCATAGCCCAGCTTCACCGGCACGCGTGCCACCTTGCCTTCGCGTACGCGGAACACCGCCGGGTCACCGTCCTCCAGCAGTGCCAGGCGCGGCACCACCAAGGCGTCGGCACGCTGGTCGTAGTCGATGCGGATGCGGCCGAACATGCCCGGCTGCAACGCCTGGGCCTCATCGGCGAAGGCACAGATCACGCGGAATGTGCCGCTGCCCGAATCGATCACTGGCGCCACGCGGTCCACCTTGCCGGTGAAGCGCTTGCCGGGCAGTGCATCGGCCAGCAGCGTGACCGGCTGGCCGGCCTTCAGCGTGGCCAGTTCGCGCTCGGGCACGTTGAGGGTGGCTTCCAGCTTCGAGTCGTCGACGATGCGGAAGATCGGCGTGTTGATCTGCACGAAATTGCCGTCCTTGATCGAACGCGACGCGATCACGCCGTTGATCGGCGCCACCACCGTCGTGTAGGACAACTCCAGCGCCGCCATCCGGTACTGGGCGCGGGCGTTCTCCACGTCGAACTTGAGCTGGTCCACCTCCGCGGCGCTGACCAGTTGCTTGTCGACCAGCCGGGTGGCGCGCTGGTAGTTGTTCTCCAGCTTGCGCATCTCCGCCTCGGTCTGGGCCAGGGTCAGGCGGGCGCGGTCCGGGTCCAGGCGCACCAGCGGCTGGCCGGCGCGGACCTTCTGGCCCTCTTCGACCAGCACCTGCAGGGCCACGCCGGAGGTCTTGGCGACCACCTGCGACTCGGCGCGCGGCTCCAGCGCCGCGGTGCCGGTGTAGCTGGCTGCCACGGCGCGACGAGACGCCTTGGCCACCTCCACCGGCACCGCGTCGGCGGCCTTTTCCTCCTTCTTGTCGCCTTCCTTGGCGGCCTGTTCGTTGGCGTCGCCGGACTTGCAGCCGGCCATGAGCAGCGTGGTGGAGAACAGCAGCGCGGCGGCACAGACTCCGGTGCGGCCGAGCGTGAAGGAGATTCGCGACATCGTCGTGTCCCTGGTGGATGCGGTGAACAGGTGTTGTAGGCAAGTAAATCACCAGCTGACCAGAACGCCAATGGCCCAAAGGTCATGGGTCCAGGCTCAGGCCCTATTCACCCCCGTTCCCGTGGCCGGCAATCGCAGGCATACTCGGGTCGTTCCGTGCCACCCCCACTCCGGAACGACTCCAAATACAGCCTTCCGGACAACGAAACCAATGCGCCCGCAGCCGCTCGCCGCTTGTCTCGCTCTGGTCGTCTTCCTGCCGTTCTGGGTCGCCCGAGCCACACCGCAGTCAGCTCCAGCCACACCGCCCGCCCCGGCCGCCGCGCCGGCGCCTGCCCCCACCCCGGAGGCCCTCACCGGCCATCCCGACAAGGGCAAGGTGCTCACCTATACCTGCCAGGGCTGCCACGGCATCCCCGGTTACAAGAACGCCTACCCGAGCTTCAGGGTGCCGAAGATCGGCGGGCAGTCGTCGAAATACCTGACCCAGGCCCTGGTCGAGTACCGGGAGGGCAAGCGCAAGCATCCGACGATGCAGGCGCAGGCCCAGAGCTTCACGGACCAGGACATCGCCGACATCTCCGCCTTCCTTTCCACCCTCAAGTAGGCGCGCCCATGTCGACAGCCAAGAACGCCCCGCGTTTTGCCATCGTCCTGCTTGCCGCCCTGGCCGCCGCCGCGTGCAGCCAGTCGCAGGTGGAATCCACCGAGAAATCCGCCGGCGACCCCGGCCACGCCAGTGGCGAGCATGGCGCCAGCTCGTCCGCGGGCCTGCCTTCCGGACGCATCGAGGCCGGTGATCAGCTCGCCCATGCCAAGGGCAAGGCCACCGGCCAGAGCTGCATCGATTGCCACGGCCCGGACGGCAACACGCCCATCGACGCGACCTACCCGAAGCTGGGCGGCCAATACGGCGATTACCTCGCCCACGCGCTGCAGGCGTATCGCTCCGGCGACCGCCAGCACCCGCTGATGTCGCCACAGGCGGCCAACCTCAGCGACCAGGACATCGCCGACCTGGCGGCGTACTTCGGTTCGCGTGCCTCGCAGCTGAAGGACCTCAAGAACGCTCACTGAGCGTGAGCAGCCAACACGGCGCGTGGGATGAACCACGCGCCGCGTTTTCGTTGCCCATGCAGGACCGGCGACCGGGCGAACCCCAGCCTCAGCGCACGCTGCCGTTGTTCTCCTGCAGTTCCTTCTTGAACGGGATGTCCGGCGGCGGCCGCGCCTGCGCCGGCTGTTCCTGCATGTTCGGGTTGGTCAACCCGCACCCGCCGCCGAACTGCAGCAGTGACACGACGCACTTGATCTTCGTGTTCGTTCCGGGAATCGGGATTTCGATCTGCTTGACGCCACTGCGCACCCAGTCGGCCAGCAGCGACTGGTTCGGCACCCAGTACTGGTCGAAGGACGTCGGCGTGTAGTCGTACGGCGGGCGCTTGAGCCAGGTGCCGGCATCGGCAAGGCGCTCGCGGCTCCAGCCGTCGCTGTCGCTGCCCGGCGCGCCGCGCGGCGTCTCGGCCGCGCCCTGGCCTTCGCTGGGCACGCGCAAGCTGCCGTCCCGGTTGTACAGGCCGTTGCCCTGCGCACCGGCGACGTCCTCGCCGGCACGCTGCTGGTGGCCCACGCTCCAGTCATCGCCGGCGGCCTGGGTATCCCAGCCGCCGCTGCGTTGCGCAGCGCGCGGACCACTGCCGCCGGTAGCGCCGGGATTTCCCGCGGGGCGATCGCTCGCGTTGCGGCCGTTGCCGGTACGGGCCTGGGTATTACCGTTGCCCTGCGTCGGCGCGGGCGTCGCGGCGGCACCGTTGGCCACGCTCGATGTGGCGGCGGTCGTGCTCGAAGGCGCTGCATCGCGTCCGTTATCGGCAGCACGGGTTGACGGCGCGGTCTCGGCGGCCGGTGACGGATTGGGCGCGGCAGGCGCGTCGGCTACGCCAGGCAGTTCGATCTGGCGCACTTCCATCTCCGGCGCGCGCACCTGCGGCACCGGCACATCGCGGGCTCGCGTCTGCGGCAGCGTGACCTGCGGGGTATCCACCGACACCACCTCGCGCTCGCGCACTTGCGGCGTGGCCGGACGCACGCTTGGCGCATCGACCTCGCGTACCCGCGGGGCAACCAGCGCAGGACGGTCGGCGACCACCACCTGGCGCTCGCGCACCTGCACCGGCGGCGGCGTCACTTCGCGCGGCGACGGCACCGACAGCTCCACCGGATGCGGCGGCGGCAAAGTGAAATCGGTGGTGGTGATCGGGGTTTCGGTGACCTGCAACGGCTGGTCGGCGATGACCGGCTCTGGCAGGCGCGGCGTCGGCAACGTCATCGGTGGCGCGGTCAGCGGTTCGCTGGCGGGCTCGCTGTCGTTGGCATCCGTGCTGGCCTGCGGCGGCGCCGGCGGGGGCGGTACCGCCTGGGTGGGCGCGGCGCTGGCACGCGCGGCGGCCTGGGCACGCTGCGCTTGTCGCGCGGCCGTGGCCTGGCGCGCGGGCGCCGGGGACGCAGCGCCGCCGGCATCCGGCTCACCCGGGCCGCCCCCGGTTTCGGCCGGCGAACCGCGCCCGATCATTTCCAGCTTGACGCGCCCCTCCTCGCCCCCCGCGTCGGAGGGCTGCGCCCAGCGCACCACCGCCACCCACAGCAGCAGGATGAAGAAGGCCAGATGGATGAGGAAGCTCGCCAGCATCGCGAGCCAGTGGTACGGGCGCTCGTCGCGCGGACGCGGCTCCCAGTGCTGCCACCACAGGCGGACGAACGCCTGCCATTTCGACAGCGGCGGCAGCACGCCGGCCGAGGCGCGCGGGGCGCGCCGGGCGAATTCTTCGGTCACCGCTTCGGCCGGGTAGGCCACCGAGGCCACCACGTCGCGTGTGCGCGCCCAGTGACCCCAGGCGAACGGCAGGCCCGTGCGCCTATCCAGCAGCGGGCCCACCGGCTTGCGCGCCAGCAGGAGGTCGATGAGGTCGGCGGCTTTCGTCACCGGCGCGGCGCGGTCAGGTCAGCTCAAGCCGCATCGCGCGGGATGTAGGGCGCATCGCCCGTGGCGTGGTCGGTCGCATCGCGCACCGCGGTCACGCCGGGCACACGCCCCATCAGGGTCTTCTCGATGCCCTGCTTCAAGGTCACATCGGCCATGCCGCAGCCGTGGCAGCCGCCGCCGAAGCGCAGCAGCACCACGCCCTCGCCGGACACTTCCTGCACCGCCACGCGGCCACCATGCGAGGCCAGCTGCGGGTTGATCTCGTTTTCCACCACCCAGCGCACGCGCTCGACCAGCGAGGCGGCATCGCCCGGGGCCTGGCCCTTGATCTTGGGCGCCTTGATGGTGAGCTGCTGGTTGCCGGTGGCCTGGGTGACGTAGTCGATCTCGGCGCCGTCGAGCCACTGCACGCTGTCGGCGGCGATATAGAGGGTGAAACCATCGCAGTCCACGGCCCACTCGTCGCCGGCCAGGTCGGCCGGCTCGGCGAACTCCAGGCGTGCATCGGCGCGCGGCGTGCCCGGTTCCATGGCGCTCAGGCGCACGCCCATGCCGGGCACGCCCTCGCGTTCGATCAGGCGACGGAAGTGGCCCTGCGCTTTATCGGATATCTGGATCATTTGGTTATTCTACCCCTGTAGCGCCAGCGCCCCATGCAGTCCATGCACGGCTCGCCCGGCATCTTTCGTTATCCCGAGGACCTCCCGATGACCGACCTGATTCCCCTCGAGCGCGCCCATTGCTTGCCGCGCAAGGGCACCGAGCACAAGCTCGGCGAAGCGCGTCTGGCGGAACTGCTGCCCCAGGTCCCCGGCTGGGAACTGGCCGAAGGCGGCAATGCCCTCACCCGTACGTTCGCCTTCGAGGACTATTACAAGACCATGGCCTTCGTGAACGCGTTGGCATGGATCGCCCACGGCGAGGACCACCACCCCGACCTCGGCGTGCATTACAACCGCGCCGTGGTCCGTTTTTCCACCCACGATGTCGGCGGCCTGAGCGAGAACGACTTCATCTGCGCGGCCAAGGCCTCCGCCCTCGTCGACCCAGGAGTGTGACGATGCACCAGACCCACCGGATCGCCCTGCCCGCGCTCGCCGCGCTGGCCCTCGCCGCCTGCGGCAAGTCCGAAGCCCCCGCCGCGCCGGCGGTCGCGCCCACCGAGCTAGCCGCCATCGAAACGCCGCCACCGGCCTATCCGATCGAACTGGCCTGCGCTGGCGCCGGCGGCCAGACGGTGCTCAAGGTCACCGTGGGCACCGAGGGCAAGCCGACCGAGGTCGCGCTGGTGCGCAGCAGCGGCCAGACCCAGCTGGACCAGCTGGCGCAGGCGAAGGTGCGCGAATGGAAGTTCCGCGCCGCCACGCGCAACGGCCAGCCGGTGGCGCAGACCATCCAGGTGCCGGTGGACTTCAAGCCGCCGGTGCCCAAGCCGGACGAGTGCTTCGCCATCGAGGAACGCGCCAAGCGCGGCGGTTGAGCCGCCGCTGCGTGCTGCCAACGCCCGGCCTCGCGCCGGGCGTTCTCGTTTCAGCGGCGACGCTGCCGGCGCCACAGCGCGCGCACGCCCCAGGCGACCAACCCGAGCACGGTCAGCGCGCCCAGCACCAGCACCGTCATGCGCACCGCGGTGCCGTGCTGGAACACCACCTCCTCGCCCTGCCCGTCCAGCGTATAAGCGATGACGTAGTCACCCAGCGGGCCAAGTCCCTCGCGGCCACCCGCGGCGATCACCACGTACTGGCGCCCGGCCACCGCATACACCGAGGGGGTCGCCTGCCCGCCCGCCGGCAGCTTGGCGTCCCACAGCGTCTTGCCGGTCGCGGTGTCCAGCGCGCGCAGCCGCGCATCGCCCGAGCCGCCGAAGAAGGTGACGCCGCCTGCGGTGGCGGTCGCGCCACCGAGGACCGGCAACCCGGCTTCCAGCGGCAACCAGGGCAGCGTCTCCTCTAGCGTGCCCACCGGTCGTTCCCAGGCCACCTGCCGCGTGCGCAGGTCCACGGCCACCATCCGTCCCCACGGCGGCGCCACGCACGGCGTGCCCTTGGCCGACTTGAGCACCCCGCGGCGCATGCCGTAGGCGGTGCCATCCATGCTGTTGAACTCCTGGCCGGGGTACTGCTCGCGAGCGTCCCAATCGAACTGTTCGCGCGGAATCAGCGCCACCTGCATCGGCAGGTCGGTGACCGGCAGGATCGCCAACTGGCGCTGCGGGTCGATCGCGATGCCGCCCCAGTTCACGCCCCCCGCCCACCCTGGCAGGGCGATCGTGCCGCGCACGCTGGGCGGCGTGAAGATTCCTTCCGAACGCAGCTTGGCGATCTGCGCCTGGCAATCGCGGCGCTCGCCCGGCGTCGGGCCCCAGGCGTCGGCCGTGGTCACCGGCGTCATCCGCGCCAGCCGCAGCGCCGGCTCAGGCATCGGCTGCGTGGGCGAGGCGTGTTCGCCGGGCACGTCGGAGGCAGGCACCGGCACTTCGCTGATCGGAAACACCGGCGCGCCGGTACGGCGGTCGAAGGCGAACAGGAAGCCGGTCTTGGTCGCCTGCAAGACCGCCTCGCGCGGGCCTTGCGGGGTCTGTACCGTCGCCAGCGCCGGCTGCGAGGCCAGGTCGTAATCCCACAGGTCGTGGTGCACCAGTTGCTGCGCCCACACGCGGCGACCGCTGTGCAGGTCGAGCGCGACCAGCGAGTTGGCGTCGCGGTTGTCGCCGGCGCGCTCGCCGCCGAAGTAGTCAGGGCTGGCCGAGCCGGTGGGCACGTAGACCAGGCCCAGCGCCGGGTCCACCGACAGCGGTGCCCACGCGTTCGCCGCACCGACCGTGGCCGCCTGCCCCGGCACCCAACCTCGGGCGGCGGCCTGCGCCGGATCGCGCGGCACCGGGTCCCAGCGCCACAGTTCGCGCCCATCGCGTACGTCATAGCCGCGCACCACGCCCTGCTCCAGCGCACTGGCGCGGTTGTCGCCGATGGAGCTGCCCACCACCAGCACGCCGTCGGCGATCACCGGCGGCGAGGTCACCGCGTAGTTCTGCCAGCGCGCCTCGGTCTGGGACCGGATATCGATCCCCCGTCGCAGGTCGATCTGCCCGGCGCCGCCGAACTGCGCGCAAGGCTTGCCATCCACCGCATCGAGCGCGATGAGCCGCGCATCCAGCGTGCCGTAGATGATGCGTTCGCGGCATGGCGTACCGGCCGGGGCCCGGTCATCGCGCCAGAAACTCACGCCGCGCGAGGCCGGGTCGCTGTAGGCGTGGCTGCGCGAGACCTTCGCATCGTGCGACCACAGCGCGCGCCCGCTCGCCGCATCCAGCGCGAAAGCGATGCCGGTGCCGGTGTTGAGGTACATGCGCCCGTCGATGACCAGCGGGTTGGCCTCGAAGCGACGCCGCTCCGGGTCCGGCAGGCCGGCGCCGAGTTCGCCGGTGCGGAATGACCAGGCGATGCGCAGGCGGTGCACGTTGTCCGGGGTGATCTGCGCCAGCGGCGAATACTGGCCACCGCCGGGCGCGCCGGCGTAGTGCGCCCAGTCGCCCACCCCGCCGCCGTCCTTCGCGCCACTGCTGCCCACGAAAGCGCACGCGACGAGGGCGCCGAGCGCGCCGATCCCGAGCTTGTCCATTTGCGACTCCTGATGGTGATCCGGCGCGCAGTGTGGCCAGGCACGCGCGGTCCGCGGGCGTCCATGTGACGAACCGACGGGTGGCAGGGACGAAACGCGGGCGCCCGGGGCCGGCCAGGCCGAGGCCACTGCCTGCTCTTCACCCGTGCCGAGCATACTCCCGGCGTGCCGACCCTCTTCCCTGCCGCCGTATGGATCGCCCTGGCGGTCACCCTCGCCGCCGGCCTGGCCACCGCGCTCGGCAGCCTGATGGTCATTTTTTCAAGGCGCCCGGACCCGCGCCTGCTTGCCTTCGGCCTGGCCTTCGCCGGCGGCGCGATGGTGTATGTCTCGCTGACCGAGATCCTGGGCAAGTCGGTGGACGCCTTCTCCCAGGCCTACGGCCCACAGTGGGGGTTCGCCGCGGGTACCGCCGCGTTCCTGGGCGGCATGGGGCTGATCGTGCTGATCGACCACTTCGTGCCCAATCCGCACGACGGCCTGAGCGTGGACGACCCGGCCTTCCGCGAACACAACCGCGCCTACATCAAGCGGGTGGGCTTGCTCACCGCGGTGGCGATCACCGCGCACAACTTCCCCGAGGGCCTGGCAACGTTCTTCGCCACGCTCGACAACCCTTCGGTCGGCATGCCGCTGGCGCTGGCCATCGCCATCCACAACATTCCCGAGGGCATCGCCATCGCCGTGCCGGTGTACTTCGCCACCCACCGGAAGGACTACGCCTTCATCGCCAGCCTGGTGTCGGGGCTGGCCGAGCCGCTGGGCGCGCTGGTGGGCTACCTGCTGCTCTCGCGCTTCCTGACCCAGCCCGTGTTCGGCGCGGTGTTCGGGATGATCGCCGGCATCATGGTGTTCCTGGCGCTGGACGAACTGCTGCCGGCCGCCAAGCGCTACGCCAAGGGCCACGAGACCGTGTACGGGCTAGTGGGCGGCATGGCGACGCTGGCCATCAGCCTGGTCCTGTTCAAGTGGTGAGCGCGCCGCTCAACCCAGGCGTTCGAGCACTTCGGCCAGTTCCGGCGCCAGCGGCGCGTTGAGCACGTAGGGCGTCTGCCCCCCATCGAGCGCGAACTCCAGCGAGGCGGCATGCAGGAACAGCCGGCGCAGGCCGGCCTGGTCGCGCAACCGCTTGTTGACGGCCTCCTCGCCATACTTGTCGTCGCCGGCCACCGGATGCCCCAGGTGCTGCGCGTGCACGCGGATCTGGTGGGTGCGACCGGTCTCGATACGCACCTCGCAATACGAATGCCCGCCGCGCCGCTCCAGCACCCGGAAATGACTCAGCGACGGCTTGCCCTCCGGGCGTACCTGCACATGGCGCTCGCCGCCCTGGCGCAAGCCGACATGCAGCGGGGCGTCCACCGTCATCACCCCGTCCGGCAGGCGGCCCACCAGCAGGGTGAGGTAGCGCTTGGCGATGCCGCGTCCCTCCTCGCTGTCGCCCTCGCGCATCAGGGCCTGCAACTCGGTCAGCGCCGAGCGCTTCTTGGCGACGATCAGCAGGCCGGAGGTGTCCCGGTCCAGGCGATGCACCAACTCCAGGGTCTGGCCCGGACGAAGCGCGCGCAGGGTCTCGATGGCGCCGAAGCTGATGCCGCTGCCACCGTGGCTGGCCACGCCGGAAGGCTTGTTGAGCGCCAGCAGCCGGGCATCCTCGAACACGATGGCCGCTTCCAGCCGGGCCATGTACGCCGCCGGCGGCATGGCCTTCTCGCCTTCCTCGGCCACGCGCAGCGGCGGCACCCGCACCTCATCGCCCGCCTCCAGCTTGCGCTCGGCCTTGGCACGACCGCCGTTCACGCGCACCTGGCCGCTGCGCACCAGCTTGTAGACCAGGCTGCGCGGCGCGCCTTTCAGCTGGCCGAGCAGGAAGTTGTCCAGGCGCTGGCCGGCGCGATCTTCGGAAACCGTGAGATTGCGGGCCTGGGCCCGCTCGGCGCCGGGGGCCGGCGATTCGGCCGGCGCGACCTGCGGCGCCGCAGCCGGCCTTCCGGCCCGGCTATCGCCGCGGACGTCAGGACGCGGGGCCGACGCGGTTCGACGGGCATCGCC
>JAEWJB010000176.1 GCA_023386795.1 Pseudomonadota bacterium | reverse complement strand
CCGCCGGCGCAAACTGAACTACACGGAATATACCGGAAAGGGCCGCGAAAGCGGCCCTTTCTTCATCCAGCAAACCCGTTCGATACCGACCGTTTTTCGATCCGCCTGCGGGGACCTGTCGGGCCGCCGGGTGCAGGGCCTTTCCGGGACCGTAGGCGACATGGATGTCGCCTACGAGCCTCCATGGATGGATTCACGGCGTGTCCCGGAAAGGGCCTGGCTCCACCCGGCGCGCGACCCACCGTGCGCGCCGAGCGGCATCGCGCGAACCATCGTCAATACGACCTGACGCCACGATGCCGCGAATGAACCCACCCCGACAACGAGCGTTCCCGGGACATAGGCAGGCGCATGCAAATAGCGCTTCGTGCATCATGAAGTCCCTCGCATGAGCGCCACTTCCCATGACCCTGGCCGACCCTTCCTCCCCGCGCAGCATCGACGACCTGCTGCGCATCATGGCCAGGCTGCGCGACCGCGAACATGGCTGCCCGTGGGATCTTGAGCAGGATTTCGCCAGCATCGCCCCGTACACGATCGAAGAGGCCTACGAAGTCGCCGACGCCATCGACCGCGGTGACCTGCCGGCCTTGAAGGATGAACTCGGCGACCTCCTGCTGCAGGTGGTCTTCCACGCGCGCATGGCGGAGGAACAAGGTGCCTTCACCTTCCATGACGTCGTCGAAGCGATCAGCGACAAGCTCGTGCGCCGCCACCCACACGTTTTCGGCGACACCGCCGTGGACGGCGCCGGCGAAGTCACCGCCAACTGGGAAGCCATCAAGCGCGCCGAACGACAGGCCGCCGGCGAACAGGATGACTCCGCGCTGGCCGGCATCGCCCGCGGCCTGCCGGAATGGCAGCGCGCAGTGAAACTGCAATCGCGCGCCGCGCGCACCGGTTTCGACTGGCCCAATCCGGCCCCCGTGCTCGCCAAGCTGCACGAAGAGATCGATGAAGTGCGCGAGGAATTCGCGCACGGCGATGTCGAGGCACGGCATGAACGCCTGCAGGAAGAGATCGGCGACGTGCTGTTCGTCTGTGCCAACCTGGCCCGCCACGCCAGGGTGGACGTCGGGGCCGCGCTGCGCGGCGCCAACCACAAGTTCGAACGCCGCTTCCGCGCCATGGAAGCCCTCGCGCGTGATGCCGGCACCTCGCTCGACGCGCTCTCGCTCACCGAGCAGGATGCGCTGTGGGACCAGGTCAAGGCGCGGGAACACGCCGGGTCATGAAGACCCTGCTGCTGTTCGTAGTCACCGCGCTGGCCGAAATCGTCGGCTGCTATCTGCCATGGCTGTGGCTGCGCCGGGACGGCACTCCCTGGCTGCTGCTGCCTGCGGCCGCGAGCCTGGCGCTGTTCGTCTGGCTGCTCACCCTGCATCCCACTGCCTCGGGGCGCGTCTATGCCGCCTACGGTGGCGTCTATGTCGCCGTGGCACTGCTGTGGCTGTGGCAGGTGGACAAGGTGGCGCCCACCCGCTGGGACCTCCTCGGCGTGGCCCTGTGCCTGTGCGGCATGGGGGTCATCATGTTCTCGCCGCGCGCCGCCTGATCGCCACACGCAGGCGTATGCTGGCGCGGTCGCCACGCCCGGAGGGAGGGCCCATGCGCCGCTTCGCCAGTTTCCGCGAGTTCTATCCTTTCTATCTCGACGAGCATGCCAACCGCACTTCGCGGCGGCTGCATTTCGTCGGCAGCTGCGGCGTGCTGGTGCTGCTTGCCGTGGCGCTGGCCACCGCGCGCCCGGCGTGGCTGCTGGGCGCGCTGCTATGCGGTTATGGCTTCGCCTGGGTGGGCCATTTCTTCTTCGAGAAGAACCGCCCGGCGACCTTTCGCCATCCATTCTATTCGTTTGCAGGCGACTGGGTGATGTTTCGCGACATCCTGCTCGGTCGCATCCCGTTCTGACCCGGGCGTGGGGCATACTCGGCCTTCACGGAACGCGTTGAGGAGGGAAGGGAATGTTCACCACTGGTTTCCTGGTGATGGTGCTGCTGGTCGTCTGCGCCATCGTGCTGTTCAAGGCGGTGCGCATGGTGCCGCAGGGCTATGAATGGACGGTGGAGCGCTTCGGCAAGTACACCCACACGCTCACGCCCGGCCTGCACGTGCTCATTCCGATCGTCTACGGCGTCGGCCGCAAGGTGAACATGATGGAGCAGGTGCTCGACGTGCCGCGCCAGGATGTCATCACCAAGGACAACGCGGTGGTCGCGGTGGACGGCGTGGTCTTCTTCCAGGTGCTGGACGCGGCCAAGGCCGCCTACGAGGTCGCCAACCTGGAGCTGGCCACCATCGCGCTGGTGCAGACCAACATCCGCACCGTGATCGGCTCGATGGACCTGGACGAATCGCTGAGCCAGCGCGAAACCATCAACGCGCAGCTGCTCAGCGTGGTCGACCACGCCACCAACCCCTGGGGCATCAAGGTCACCCGCATCGAGATCCGCGACATCCAGCCGCCGCGCGACCTGGTGGACGCGATGGCCCGCCAGATGAAGGCCGAGCGCGAGAAGCGCGCGCAGATCCTGGAAGCCGAAGGTTCGCGCCAGTCGGAAATCCTGCGCGCCGATGGCGAGAAGCAGGCCGCGGTACTCGAAGCCGAAGGCCGCAAGGAAGCCGCGTTCCGCGACGCGGAAGCGCGCGAGCGCCTGGCCGAGGCCGAGGCCAAGGCGACGCAGATGGTGTCCGACGCCATCGCCAGCGGCAACGTGCAGGCGATCAACTACTTCATCGCGCAGAAGTACGTCGAGGCATTCAAGGAACTGGCCACCGCGCCGAACCAGAAGTTCGTGCTGATGCCGATGGAGTCGTCCGGCATCATCGGCTCGATCGCCGGCATTGCCGACCTGGCCAAGGAAGCGCTGGCCGACCGCGCCGCCACGCCGCCGCCGCGCGGGCCGCAGCCGCCGCGTTTCGGAGGCTGAGCCATGCGGACCGAAGTCGTCGTATGGGCGGCGGTGGCGCTGCTGCTGTTCGCGGCCGAGGCGCTGGCGCCGGGCGCCTTCATGCTGTGGATGGGCTTCGCCGCCACAGCGCTGTTCGTGGCGGTGTGGGTCGTGCCGGGCATCCCGCTGCTGGTACAGGTGGTGGCCTTTGTCGTGCTCAGCTTCGTCTCGGTGCAGATCTATCGCACCTGGTTCCGGCGCGGCGAACGACAGAGCGACCAGCCGCTGCTCAACCGCCGCGCCGAGCAGCTGGTCGGCCGGGTGGTGCGCGTGGAGCAGGCCATCGTCGGCGGCCGCGGGCGGGTCAAGATCGACGACGCGTTCTGGGTGGTCGCAGGCCCCGACCTGCCGGTCGGCACCGAGGTGCGCGTGGTAGCCGTGGATGGCATGACCCTGAAGGTACAGGCCGCCTGAGCCCGGCGCGTTGCACTGCTCCGTGATCGCCCGCCCTCCGGCGGGCGATAATGGCGGTCTTTCCATCGGAACCGACGCCATGAGCCTGAAGCAGACCATCCTCAATGCCAGCCACCGCGCCCTGGGCGCCAAGATGGTGGACTTCGGGGGCTGGGACATGCCCATTCACTACGGCTCGCAACTGGACGAACACCACCTGGTGCGCCGCGACGCCGGCATGTTCGACGTCAGCCACATGACCGTGGTCGACCTGCATGGCGCGCGCGTGCGCGAGTTCCTGCGCTACCTGCTGGCCAACTCGGTCGACAAGCTCAAGGTGCCGGGCAAGGCGCTGTACACCTGCATGCTGAATCCGCAGGGCGGGGTGATCGACGACCTGATCGTCTACTACCAGGCCGAGGACTTCTTCCGCCTGGTGGTCAATGCCGCCACCCGCGAAAAAGACCTGGCGTGGATCGGCGAGCAGGCCGGCGCGTTCGACGTGCGGGTGGAAGAGCGCCCGGATTTCGCGATGATCGCCGTGCAGGGGCCCGCCGCGCGCGAGAAGGTCATCTCGCTGCTGGCCGCCGGCGACCAGGCCGCCGCGCGCAAGCTCGGTCGCTTCGCGGCCCTGCATGCCACCTCCGCCGCCGGCGTGCCGCTGTTCGTCGCGCGCACCGGCTACACCGGCGAGGACGGTTTCGAGATCGTGCTGCCGGAAGGCGAGGCGGTCGCGTTCTGGAACGCGCTGCTGGAAGTGGGCGTCAAGCCGGCTGGCCTGGGCGCGCGCGACACGCTGCGCCTGGAAGCGGGCATGAACCTCTATGGCCAGGACATGGACGATGCGGTCACGCCGTTCGAAGCCGCGCTGGCCTGGACGGTGGCGCTGGACGAGGGCCGCGACTTCATCGGCCGCGACGTGCTGCAGGCGCAGCAGGCCGGCGGCGCGCCGCGCCAGATGATCGGCCTGGTGATGGACGAGAAGGGCGTGCTGCGCCATGGACAGAAGGTGCTCACCGCGCAGGGCGAGGGCGAGATCCTCTCCGGCACGTTCTCGCCGACGCTGGGCAAGGCGATCGCCTTCGCGCGCGTGCCGGCCGGCGAGCCGGGCGAGGTGCGCGTGGACATCCGCGGCAAGGAAGTGCCGGTGCGCGTGGTCAAGTTCCCGTTCGTGCGCGAAGGCCAGGCCCAGGCCGGCGTGCTCGGTTGAGTCGTCCTGCTTTGGCCGGCGGCGGGTGATGCATCCGCCGCCGGTTGGTTAAACTACCCACCCATCCCCGTACCCCGTTTTTTTCGGAGCTTTCCCATGAGCGAGATCCCAGGCGACCTCAAGTTCCTCAAGTCCCACGAGTGGGCCCGCGTCGAAGGCAATGGCCGCGTCACCGTCGGCATCTCCGACCATGCGCAGGGCCTGCTGGGCGACCTGGTCTACGTCGAGCTGCCGAACGTCGGCGATACCGTCGAGGCCGGCAACGGTGCGGCGGTGGTCGAGTCGGTCAAGGCGGCGTCGGACGTCTACAGCCCGGTCAGCGGCACGGTCGTCGAGGTCAACTCGGCGCTGTCCGACAAGCCGGAGACCATCAACGAGGACGCTTACGGCGACGGCTGGATCTTCGTGGTCGAGGTCAGCGAGCCGGAACAGCTCAACGAACTGCTCTCCCCGGACGACTACGCCGAACTGCTGGACGACGACGCTCACTGATTCTTCACGAGAGCGAACGCATCCCGAGAAAGCGGCCGCGAAAGCGGCCGTTTTTCTTTGCGCGCGATCCGGCGCCGGGCATGCGCGACGACTCGGCATGGGGGTGCGGTGCGGCTGCGCCGACACGCCGCCGTCGATGCATCTCACCTTCTCCACGATGCGCGCGGGGTGTCGGCACGCACATCGCGGCGACCATCGGCGCCGTCGTCGCGGCGTTCGTCGGGACGGAAAAGTTTGCGCATTTCGCCCGATGCGATGCCGCGAAAGTGGTCCGGGCGGAAAAAATTTTCGGGTGGCGGGAGCGCGCGGTTGGGCACGAGACAGGCGGCCGGCGCGCATGCGTGCGCGGGCTTGGCGGTTTCCCCCGCGCTGCAACGCGTTGAAGAAATACAGCTGAAAAGAAGCGCTTTTTTTTTCCTCTTAGCAGTGATGCATGTGCCGGGCATGTACGCGCGTGCCTTTCCGGGGTGGCGGAACGGCGCGTCGGGAAGCCGGCACGCCGGCGCCCCGGCGAAAAATTTTTTCGCGGGAGTGTTGACAGTAAAAAAAACCGTGATTAGGTTTCGCCCCAAGCAGACGTTGCTGCCACAGAGAGTGAGCCGAATCGACATCACGGTGACAAGCAAGAACCTCGCATCCACCCCGGAACCGAAGAAGGTGGATATGGGTCTGCTTCCCTCCGCGAAAGCCGCAACGTCCTTTCCACATGCACCCGTGTCGGCGTTCGGCGCGGGTGTTTCTGTATCCGCCGCGTCGATCCGACGGTCAGGCGGTATCCGCGGGCGGAGTCCCGCCGCGGACTTTGGTTTCACTGGGCACTCAACTCCATAGTTCACTGACGAGGAGCCATCACATGGCCACTAAGAAAGCTGCGAAGAAACCGGCCGCCAAGAAGGCGGTGAAGAAGACTGCGAAGAAGGCTGCTGCCAAGAAGGCAGTGAAGAAGGTCGCCAAGAAGGCCACCGCGAAGAAGGCGGTGAAGAAGGTCGCCAAGAAGGCGGTGAAGAAGACCGCCAAGAAGGCCGCCAAGAAGACCGCTGCCAAGAAGGTCGCCAAGAAGGCCGTCAAGAAGACCGCCAAGAAGGCGGTGAAGAAGACTGCCAAGAAGGCCGCCAAGAAGGTTGCCAAGAAGTCGGCCGCCAAGAAGGTCGCCAAGAAGGCGGTGAAGAAGACCGCCAAGAAGGCTGCCAAGAAGGCCCCGAAGAAGGCTGCGAAGAAGGTCGCCAAGAAGAAGCCGGCCGCTCGCAAGAAGAAGGCCGCTCCGGTCGCCCTGCCGGCCACCCCGGCACCGCTGATCTGATTCATCTGTCCCGATAAGCCGTACATCAACTCCCTTCCCGGTGCCCAGCGGGAAGGGAGTTTTTTCATGGTGACTCCCGCTGCGCGGGTGTTACCGCCCAAGTTTGCTGCACAAGCTTCGGCCCCGACTTCCGCCTTGCCTGTCGCCGTGTTCCTCTGAGGGCAGGGGGCTGTTTCTCCGGATGCATCCGGGCTTGTTCGAAGCCCGAAAAAGAGAAGGGCGGCCCTTGGCCGCCCTTTCGTGTTTCCGGATTCCTGGTGGTGGTCAGCGCGGCGAGGCGTTGGCCTTGCCGGTGGAAGCGCCACGCTTGGGGGTCGCTTCGGGGCGTTCGGCCAGGATGTTGTCGCCGCCGAAGTCGCTGTCCACGTCGATGTCGAGCCAGCGCTTGGCCGGCAGGCCCATGGCGCGATCGAGGATGGTGGGCAACAGGCCGGAGGGCAGGCCGCTTTCGCCATTCCACAGGATGGCGATGCCGAGGTCGCGCTCCGGTACCAGCGCGACCAGGCCGCGATAACCCTGCACGGCGCCGGCATGGAAGACGACCTGGTGGCCGGCGTAGTCGAACACCCGCCAGCCCAGGGCGTAGCCGGCGGAGTTGACGCGATCATGGCGCCAGCCCGAACGCATTTCGCCCGGGGTGGAAATCAGCGAGGCGTGCAGTGTCGCCAGCAGCGGGGCGGGCAGCACGTCGGGGCGATGGCCGGTGTGCGCAAGCAGCCACTGCGCCATGTCGCTGGCACTGGCGTTGACGCCGGCCGCGGGCGCGAGGCGGTAATACGTCGGCTTCGGGGTCAGCGCGACCCAACCATTGCGGCTGCGCACATGCGGGCGCGCCCAGCTCGGGCTGGCCTGGATGCCGGCCAGGCCCATGCTGGCATCGTTCATGCCGAGCGGCTTGAAGATGCGCTTCTCGACCGACTGCTCGTAGAAGTTGCCCGAGGCGGCGAACACGACATCGCCCACCAGGCTGAAGGCGACGTTCTGGTACGCGTAGCAGGCACCCGGTGCGCAACGCAGCGGCGCGTAGGCGAGCTTGTGGCTGAGGGTGTAGTAGTCGTCGTTGGATTCGACGTCACGGTCGTAGGCGTTGCGGGTCAGGCCGACGCGGTGGCTCAGCACGTCGGCGACGGTGAGCTGGCGGGTGGCGACCGGGTCGCTGAGTTGGAAGCCGGGAACGTAATCGACGACCTTGCTGTCCCAGCGCAGGGTGCCATCGTTGACCAGCAAGCCGGCCATGGTGCCGGCGAAGGCCTTGGACAGCGAGGCGAGGCGGAAGACGGTATGCGCGTCGACTGGCTGCGGGTGGTTGACGTCGGTGACGCCGAAGCCGCGCGCGCTGAGCACGCGTCCGCCCTGGACGATGGCCAGCGCCATGCCTGGCACGCGCTCGCCATAGGTCAGTTGTTCTGCCATCGATTCGAACGCGGCCGCGTCGAAGCCCGCAGCCAAGGGCTGTACCTGCTCCTGCCCGAGGGCGGTGCGGTATGGCATGGGTTGGGTGGACGCGGCGGCGACGTTGAACGCCTCCAGTGTTTGCGCTGCCGGTGCCGGCGTCTGGGCAGTGGAAGACAGCGCGAAGGGCATCAATACCCCGAGCAACCCCGATGCAACCGGACGAAGACGCCGGCGCTTGCTCATGTCTTTCATGGATTGTTTGCCGCCTGTGAACCTGCTTGACGGGATTCTAGCGCCGGTTTTCCAGATAGCACAAACCGCAACAAGATGAATGGGCAGGGTGTTGATCTTGTGGGGATTTTTGCTACGTCGGTTGCAATTCGTTGTTGCTGCTGCTGGGTCGTCGGCCTTTCTTCTGTTCCGCGCGGCCGTCGGGGGCAGGCCCCTTTCGGGACACGCCGTGAATCCGTCCATGGAGGCTCGTAGGCGACATCCATGTCGCCTACGGTCCCGAAAGGGGCCTGCCC
>JAEWJB010000039.1 GCA_023386795.1 Pseudomonadota bacterium | reverse complement strand
GCTCAGTGCTGGGCCGGGGCGGTGGCCTGCGGGCTGCTGCCCGCGCCGGGCGCAGGCGTGGTGGAGATCGTTGGCGCGGCGGGTTCGGTCGTCGCGGCCGGGCCGGTGCCCGGCGCATCGGGCATCCGCGTATCGGCGTCCGGCAATACGGGGCCTACTGCCAACGGTTGCGCGCCTTCGCCGAGCAGCGCTTCCTCGGCATCGTGGGTCATCACCACGATGCTGATGCGGCGGTTGATCGGGTTCTGCGGCTGGGTCTTGTCGAACAGCACCGAGGACGCCAGGCCCACGACGCGGCTGACCTTGTCCTCGGCCATGCCGCCATCGATCAACGCGCGACGTGCGGCGTTGGCGCGGTCCGCGCTGAGTTCCCAGTTGCCGTAGCCGCGCGTGTTGCTGTACGCGGTGACATCGGTGTGGCCGGTGATGCTGATGTGGTTCGGCACCTGGTTGATGAACTGCGCCAGCTCGTGAAGGATGCCGCCGGTGTAGTCCTTCAGCCGCGCGCTGCCCATGTCGAACATCGGCCGGTTCTGCTTGTCCACGATCTGGATGCGCAGGCCGTCGGGCGTCAGGTCCAGCAGCAGCTGGTCCTTGAACGGCTCCAGCGCCTGGCTCTTGCCGATGGCTTCCTTCAGCTCCTGCATCAGCGATTCGAGCTGGGCCTTTTCCTGCGCCTTGCGGTCTTCCTCGGTCGGGCCGGACGCCTTCTTGTTGAACGGATCCGGGCCCTGGCCTTTCGGAATCTCCATCGTGCCGCCGAGCTTGATCATCGAATTGCTCGCGCCGCCCGGCCCGTTCATGCCAGGTGCGGGCGCGGGGCTCTTGCCCTGCAGCGGACTCGGATTGCGGAAGTACTCCGACACCGCTTCGCGCTGCTTGGTGGTGGTGGCACCGACGAGCCACATCACCAGGAAGAAGGCCATCATCGCGGTGACGAAGTCGGCATAGGCCACCTTCCAGGCGCCGCCATGGTGGCCGGCCGCCTGGACCTTCTTGACCCGTCGCATGATGACGGTGGATTTCTCCGCCATGGCCGCGCGTCCTTACTTGATGCTCTTCAGGTGGGCCTCGAATACCGAGAAGCCCGGGCGCACGTTGGAAGGCAGGGTCTTGCGGGCGAATTCCAGCGCGATCTTCGGGTTGTAGCCACGCAGGCAGGCCAGCAGTGCGGTCTTTACCGACTCGTAGATGCGCGCGTCCTGTTCGGCGCGCGCCTCCACGGCCGCCGCGATGGGGCCGATGAAGCCGTATGCCAGCAGGATGCCGAGGAAGGTGCCGACCAGCGCGCCGGCCACATGCGCGCCGACCTCGGCGATGTCCCCGCCAATCGCGCCCATGGTGATGACGATGCCCAGCACGGCGGCGACGATGCCGAAGCCCGGCAGGCCGTCGGCCACCTTGGCCAGCGCGTGGGCCGGGGCCATCACTTCGTGGTGGTGCTTTTCCAGCTCCAGCTCCAGCAGCGGCTCGAGTTCATGCGGCTCGATGTTGCTGCCGATCATCAGGCGCAGGCAGTCGGTGATGAAGTCGATCAGGTGGTGGTCGGACAGCACCTTCGGGTAGTTGGCGAACAACGCGCTTTCCTGCGGCCGCTCGACATGGTCTTCGAGTGCCATGAAGCCTTCGCGCCGCGCCTTGTTGAGCAGCTCGTAAACCAGGCTCAGCACGTCCAGGTAATCCTGGTTCTTGTACTTGGGTCCCTTGAACACCGCGGGCACCGCCGCCAGCGTGGCCTTGACCGTCTTGGCCGGGGTGCCGACCAGGAAAGCGCCAAGCGCCGCACCGCCGATGATGACCAGCTCGAACGGCTGCCAGAGGGCGGCCAGCTTGCCGTGCGCGCCGACGTAGCCGCCCAACACGCTGAGGACGACGATGATGAGACCTACGATGATGAGCATAGCGGCAGGGGGGAGGACGGATATCACAGTTTTCGGCCCCCCGGCCGTTTTCTGAAGGTCCAACTTGGCGGCCGGGCGTACCCGGCCGCTGAAAGACGTCAGCCGCCGGCGGTGGCGGCCTTGGCACAGGCCTGCGGCTTGCCGCCGGCCAGGGTAAGTGTCGATTCCCCCTGGTGTTCCCAGAACTCATTGCCGGCCGCGTCCGCGTAGCGTGCGCCGGAGCCGGAAGGGGCGCCGGGCAGGGTCAGCAGCTCGGCGCCGATCTGCAGGCGGACCTCGTGGCGGGTGTTGTCGTAGTCGGCGCTGACCGGCTTTCCGTCACAGTTCCAGGCCACGGTGATGTGGGCGTTGTCGGCGACGGGAACGCCCGGTCGCGCGGCGGCAGCGGCACCCGGGTCATGGCCGGTGGGCGGGGCGGGCATCGGGTCGGCCATCGGCGCGGCGGTGGTGGCGTCCGCGTCGCGGCTGGAAGGATGACAACCGGCCAGCACCATCAGGCCCAAGCCCAGCGGGAGCATGGCCGGAAGGATGGCGGGGATGTCGACGAGGCGGATGCGCATCGGCGTCTCCAGGTGGGGGATACCGGCGCAGGCTAGCCGTGCACGGTGTGCACGGCCGTGAACATCGCGGCTCAGGCGGTGCCGGCCTCGGCGCCTTCGCGGTGCAACGGGTTGGGCAGCGGCTGTCCCTGTTCGGTGAAGCCGAGCGAAACCGAGTTCAGGCAATGGCGCTCGCCGGTCGGCGGCGGGCCGTCCGGGAATACATGGCCCAGATGGCTGCCGCAGCGGGCGCAGGTGATCTCGGTGCGGATCATGCCGTGGCTGGTATCGCGGATCTCGCGGATATGCGTGGGGTCGAACGGCGCGAAGAAGCTCGGCCAACCCGTGCCGGAGTCGAACTTGGCGCTGGAACGGAACAGCGGCAGGCCGCACAGGCGGCAGGTGTAGACGCCTTCGAGCTTGTTGTCCAAGAACACGCCACAGAACGGGGCCTCGGTACCGTGCTGGAGCAGTACGCGCCTTTCTTCACCGGTCAGGCCGGCGATCAGCGCGTCGCGCTGCGCGGGGGAAGGCGGCGTGAGGTCGAAATCATGCATGGCGGGGTCCAGGGCAGCGGCGGGAGCGCCGGGTTGCCGGTGGTAATGTGGGCATCCCGGCCGTGTTCAAGGAACCAGTATGCGCAGCGTGCTGTCCACAGTCTGCATGGCCGCATTGCTGGCGACACCGGCCTTTGCCCGCGAGGAACATCCTGTCATGCATCACGCCACCGGAAGTTTCGAAGTGAAATTGCAGCCGCAGTCGGCCCGGGAGGACGCGGGACTGGGCCGCATGTCGCTGGACAAGGTGTTCGAGGGTCCGCTGAGTGCGAGCTCGCGCGGCGAAATGCTGGCCGCGCGCACCGCGCAGGCGGGGTCGGCGGCGTATGTCGCCATCGAAACCGTGGAGGGCACGCTCGAGGGGCGCAAGGGCAGCTTCGTGCTGGTCCATCGCGGCCTGATGGACCGTGGCGCGCAGGACCTGGCGATCAGCGTGGTGCCCGATTCCGGTACCGGCGCGCTGGCCGGCTTGCGGGGGGAGATGAAAATCCGCATCGAGGGCGGCGCCCACTACTACGATTTCGACTACACCTTGCCTGCGGAGTAACCCATGCCGAACAAAACGTCCCTCGCCGCGGCCATATCGCTGTTGTGCATGGCGGCCAGCCTGCCGGCGGGGGCACAGGTCGTGGACCCGACCCAGACGCGTTCGACCACCCGCGTGATTTCACCGCCGCCGCCACCGCCGCCACGGCAGGTCGATACACCGCGCACGGTGTCGCCGCCCCCGACGATGCCCACCAGCCTGGGCCAGCGCGACCAGCCACCGCCGATCCAGACACCCGCGCCACGCACCCCGCGTCGTGACGATGACGACGGCGCCCGTCGAATCGGCGCCGAGCAGGCCAAGGTCTACGACCGCAACGGCCGCGAGCTTTCGGGCATGGAGCAGGCCGGCCCCAACCGCGTGCGCGACACGCGTACCGGTCGCTATTACGACACGGTGCCGATGGGCGACGGACAACGCATCACGCCGTGATCGGCTCAACCGCTCATGCCTCGTGCAGGGGCATGAACGGTTCAATCCGTTGTCGCGCAGTCAGCTCGATCAAGCCTGGAATCACCGGCATTTCTCGCCTGATTAACCGCGCCGGGGCGACCTTGTGCGTGCACCACAGACACTTCGATTGCGGTGCATCCCCAACCAAAAGAGAGTGCAGTCATGGGTAACCAGAATCAGCAGAACCAGCGCGGTCAGCAGGGTCAGCAGGGTGGTATGCAGCAGGACCAGCACGGGCGGCAGCCGGGTCAGCAGGGGCAGCAGCAGTGGGACAAGGACCAGCAGCGCGGCAAGCAGGACCAGAAGCAGGACCAGCAGCGCGGATCCCAGAAAGACCAGCAGCGCTGATCCCCATCGCTGATACAGGACAAACGGCGCGCCTCGGGCGCGCCGTTCCTGTTTGCGCGATGGTCAATCGGCAATGGGCAGCGCGAGGGTTTCCTTGACCTCCTCCATCACGATGTAGCTCTTGGACTCGCGCACATGCGGCAGCGTCAGCAACGTGCTGCCGAGCAGCTTGCGGTAGGACGCCATCTCGTTGATGCGTGCCTTGATCAGGTAGTCGAAATCGCCCGATACCAGGTGGCACTCCAGCACGTTCGGCAGCTTCAGTGCCGCACGGCGGAATTCCTCGAAGATGTCGCCGGACTTGTACGCCAAGCTGATCTCCACGAACACCAGCAGGCTGGCCTTGAGGTAGTGCGGGTCGAGCCGCGCGTAGTAGCCGGTGATCGCTCCCTCGCGCTCCAGCCGACGCACGCGCTCGGTGCACGGCGTGGTCGAGAGCCCCACGCGCTCGCCCAGTTCGGTGAAGGAAATCCGGCCCTCCTGCTGGAGGATGCGCAGGATCTTGCGGTCGATCTTGTCGAGTTCGCGGCTGCGGCTGGCCATGGGGTTGGGTCTCCGGTGGCAAGTGTGGGGAATTTGGCTGCTCAGGATACTTGAAACAGGAAATTGCCCTGCGTGACCGGGAATACAATGCGCCGGATTGGGTGCCTGCCGCCTTCGCGGCAGGGAAATGACCGGAACGAGGCGAACATGCGGGTACTGGTGCTGGGAAGTGGGGTGATCGGCACGACCAGTGCCTGGTATCTGGCGCAAGCCGGCTTCCAGGTCACTGTCATCGACCGCCAGCCGGCGCCGGCGCTGGAGACCAGCTATGCCAACGCCGGCCAGCTGTCCTTTGGCTACACCTCGCCGTGGGCGGCGCCTGGCGTGCCGCTCAAGGCGGTGAAGTGGCTGTTCGAGCAGCATGCGCCGCTGTCGATCCGCCCGACCCTGGACCTGCACCAGTACGGCTGGCTGGCGCGCATGCTGCACAACTGCACCGCCGAGCGCTACGCCATCAACAAGGCGCGCATGGTGCGCATGTCCGAATACAGCCGCGACTGCCTGGACGCGCTGATGGCCGAGACCGGCATCCAGTTCGAAGGCCGCCGATTGGGTACCACCCAACTGTTCCGCACCCAGGCCCAGCTCGACGCCGCCGCGCAGGACATCGCGGTGCTGGCCGAGTACGGCGTGCCATACGAAGTGCTGGACGCACGCGGCATCGCCGCGGTCGAACCGGGCTTGGCCGATGCCGGCGTGGAACTGGTGGGCGCGCTGCGCCTGCCCAACGACCAGACCGGCGACTGCCGCCTGTTCACCCAGCGCCTGGCCAGGATGGCCGCCGAGGCCGGCGTGGAATTCCGTTTCGAGCAGAACATCGAGAAGCTGCTGGGGGCCGATGGTCGCATCGAGGGCGTGGTGGTCGACGGCCGCGTGGAGAAGGCCGACCGCTACGTGCTCGCCCTGGGCAGCTATTCGCCGCTGTTGGCCAGGCCGTTGGGCCTGAACCTGCCGGTGTATCCGCTCAAGGGCTTCTCGCTGACGCTGCCGATCGTCGACGCCGCGCGTGCGCCGACCTCCACCATCCTCGATGAAAGTTACAAGATCGCCATCACCCGCTTCGACGACCGTATCCGCATCGGCGGCATGGCCGAAGTGGCCGGCTACGACCTGTCGTTGAATCCGCAGCGGCGCGCCACCCTGGAAATGGTCGCGCGCGACCTGTATCCCGGCGGCGGCGACCTGGCCCGCGGCGAGTTCTGGACCGGCCTGCGCCCGGCCACGCCCGATGGCACCCCGGTGATCGGCGCTACCCCGTATTCCAACCTTTTCCTCAACACCGGGCACGGCACGCTCGGCTGGACGATGGCCTGCGGCTCGGGCCGCTACCTCGCCGACCTGATGAGCGGCCGCGCGCCGCAGATCAGCCGCGAGGGCCTGGACATCTCCCGCTACCGCCAGGCCGCCGCGCCCCGCACCACCGGAGCTGCTGCGTGCGCCCAGCCCACGCCCTGATCGACCTCGGCGCCTTGCGCCACAACTACCGTCTCGCCCGGCGCATCGGGGGCGGCAAGGCCCTGGCCGTGGTCAAGGCCGATGCCTACGGCCATGGCGCGGTTCGCTGCGCGCAGGCGCTGGAGCCGGAAGCCGACGGCTTCGCCGTGGCCTGCATCGAAGAGGCGCTGGAACTGCGCGACGCCGGTATCCGCGCGCCGATCCTGCTGCTGGAGGGCTTCTTCGACAACGAAGAGCTCTCGCTGATCGCCGAACATGATCTGTGGACCGTGGTCGCTACGCCATGGCAGGTGCAGGCGCTGGCGGCATTCAAGAGCCCGCGCCCGCTGCGCGTGTGGTTGAAGATGGACAGCGGCATGCATCGCCTGGGACTGACGCCGGAGGACTTCCGCGCCGCGTGGCTGCGCCTGCATGGCTTGCCCCAGGTCGAATCCATCGTGCTGATGACTCATCTGGCGCGCGCGGATGAAATGGACAGCAGCCGCACCGACGAACAGGCCGTGGCCTTCGCCCTTGCCAGCCGTGGCATGCAGGCCGAAACCAGCCTGTGCAATTCGCCGGGCCTGCTCGGGTGGCCCGCGTTGCGCGGCGACTGGGCGCGCCCGGGCCTGATGCTCTATGGCGCCAATCCCTTCCCGACGCGCAACGCGTTCACCGACCAACTCCGACCGGTCATGTCGCTGCGTTCGAAGGTGCTCTCGGTGCGCGATCTCGGCCCGCATGAGCCAGTGGGCTATGGCGCGCGCTTCGTCACCGAACGGCCGGTGACCCGGATCGGCGTGGTGGCGATGGGCTACGCGGATGGCTATCCGCAGTTCGCGCCGAACGGCACGCCCGTGCTGGTGGAGGGGCGCCCCTGCGCGCTCGCCGGTCGCGTGTCGATGGACATGCTCACCGTCGACCTGACGGACCATCCGGCGGCCGACGTCGGCAGCCCCGTACAGCTGTGGGGCGAAGGCGCCGATACCGCGGCGCTGGCCGCGCACTGCGGCGTCAGCGCCTATCAGATGCTGTGTGGCGTCAAGCGCGTGCCGCGCGTGTACGTCGACGCGCAATAGCCGGCGCATCGGGTCCGGGGTGAATGCCCCGGACGCCGGTATCAGCGACCGGCGGTCGCCTTGTCATCGAACTCGCGACGGGTCCAGTCGTCGATCATGCGCTTCTCGTAGCGCAGCGGGTCGCTGTTGGTGATGTTGATGGTATTGGTGAGGAAGCCCGCATCGACCAGCCGCTTCTCGCCCTGCGATACCACCTGGCCGCTGGCATCGGTCCACACGTAGTTGAAGCGGATGCGCGGCGGATAGATGTCCTTGATCACGCGGATGTCCTGCCCGCGCGGGCCGTGCCACGGCTCATATTCGCCAGCGCGCTTGATGTCGGTGATGGTGATGTCGAGCTTGTCGCCGGCGGGCAGCTGCTTGGCCGCCGAGGTACGGAAATACTCGGCAAGCGTGGTCACCCAGTCGCCCTGCTGGGCCTGGAAACGGTTGCCGCTGGAGCGGATATCGGTGAACTGGTTGGGGTCGGTCCACTGGACCGAGACCGGGCCTTCGGCCGGCAAGGCGCGCGGGGCATTCGGGTCGGTGACGTTGCGCACGCGCGCTTGGGCCGTGGACAGGCCGAGCAGGCAGGTCAGCAGGACGACGGCGCAGGTGAGGGTACGTTTCATGGCACGCTCTCGTGGGGTTCTTGCGCCGAGTGTGCGCCCGCCGTCGCGGCAGCGGCAACGGCCGCGTATCCCTGTCCGGCCGGGTTATTGCCGACCGGTTCATCCATCGACATGCGGTTCACCGGGTTTCGGCGCGCGCTTCACGCCACGATAGGCAAAATTTCAGCCAATCCCCTACTTCCCCCCGGCCTGATGAAGCCTTCCCAGCCGCCTCCCCACGACCTGCGCCTGCAGTTCATCGACTGGGCCAAACAGCATGGCCACAGTCCGCAGACCGGCGCGGCGCCGTTCGTGGACCTGCAGAGCGACTTCGACCTGGACCTGGCCGGCGAGCAGGACGGCGACGGACAGGTGCGCGAGCGCCTGCGCCGCGATCTGGCGGCGCTGGCGCAGGAAAGCGACGTGGCGGTGCAGTTTCCCCCGGTGTACGCCTGCACCAACAGCCGTGGCGAGCAGTATCGCTATTCGCTGATGCTGGTGATTGCCGAAGACAGCGTGGAGTGGACGGGCCGCGTGTGGCGCGGACTGGATTACCAGGGCGTGCTGACCGGCCGTGGCTCGGGGCCGCGCAGCAATTACACGCACCTGGCGCGCATGGCGATCGAACGCGAGCTCGAGCAGGCCCAGCCGCATTACGCCAGGGGCTGACGATGCGCGAGCCGGTGATCCCCGTACCCGTACATTCCGAAGCGTGCTGGCGGCACTGCGAGCAGTTGGGTGTCTCGCAGGTCAGGCTTCTGCTGGCACGCCAGGATCTGGACGAGCCGTTCCCGGGCTGGCGTACCGACGCACGGGATTGGCTGGACGCGCGCCTGGCCCGGCAGGGCGTCTATGCGTACCGGGGTGTCCTGGGCGCCATCGCCTTGCTGTCCGGGTTGATTGCGGGACTGGCCTGGTGGGGCTGGTGAGGTCTGTCTGTCTGCGCGTGCTTGACGCGCCGGTCGTCGATTTCCACTCTATGTACGAGCGCGATGGCGCAGGCGGCGCGGGCGCATCCCGCGGGTGGAAATACTCCAGGCAGGCGATTCATTGAACAAGGCCGGCACCGCCGTCGACTCTCCCGCTCCCGGCACCCAGACCGTGCTGCCGGACGGCGTCTATCGCGAAATCTTTGAAAATGTCGATGCGGGCTTCAGCCTGGTCAAGGTCGTGTTCGAAGGCGATCAGGCGGTCGACTACGTCTTCCTCGAAGTCAATGCGGCTTTCGAGCGCTTTACCGGCTTGCAGGACGTAGTGGGCCGGTCGATGCGGCAGCTGCGGCCGCAGCACGAGGATGAGTGGTTCCAGCGCTACGGCGAGGTGGCCCGTACCGGCCGCCGGCTGCGCTTCGAGCTGCAGGCGCGCGCGCTGGGCCGCTGGTACACCGTGGACGCGTTCCGCATCGGCGAACCTGCCGAGCATCATGTCGCGATCCTGTTCATCGACATCACCGAGCGCAAGCGCATCGAGCGTGAGTTGGCGGAGAGCGAGGCACGCTTCAGCGCGCTGGCCGATGGCTTGCCGATGCCGGTGTGGGTGCTGGATGTCACCGGCGTGATGCGTTTCGTCAATAGCGCCTATGGCGACTTTTTCGGCCTGGATATCTCCAGCGGCGTGGTTTCGGCCTGGAGCGAGCTGATACACCCGGAAGACCTGCCGGTGTTCCAGTTCGAGCTGGCTGAAGCACTCGCGCAGCAACGCGGCATGCGCGCGCTGGTACGCGCCCGCCGCCACGATGGTCGTTGGCGCTGGATGGAAATGAGCGCCACCCCGCGCTATTCGGCCGATGGGCGTTTCATCGGCCTGGCCGGCAGCAGCCCGGATGTCACCGAGCGTCGCGAGATCGAGCTGGCGCGCGAGCAGCTGCTGGAATCGGAACGTATCGCCCGTGGCGAAGCGGAGAGCATGGCGCGCCTGAAGGACGAATTCCTGGCCACGTTGTCGCACGAGTTGCGCACGCCCTTGACCACCATCCTGGGTTGGAGCGAGCTGCTGCTGCAACGCGTGGGCGAGGGCGACCAGAACTTCAAGGGCCTGTCGGTGATCGCCAGCAGCGCGCGCGCGCAGAAGCGGTTGATCTCCGACATGCTCGACCTCAGCAGCATGCTGCTGGGCAAGGTGCAGCTGGAAGTGGAGACGCTGGACCTGGCCGAAGTGCTGCGCGAGGCGATCGGTGCCCAGGACCTGGTGGCCGAGGGCAAGGACCAGGCCGTGACGCTTTCCGTGCCGGATACGCCCTGCCTGGTACTGGGCGATGGCACGCGCCTGCAGCAGGTGTTCTGGAACCTGCTTTCGAATGCGATCAAGTTCACCCCCGCGCACGGCAGCATCGAGGTGCAGGTCAGTCGCGAGGACCACTATTTCGTGGTGGCCATCCAGGATTCTGGCGATGGCATCGCGCCGGAATTCCTGCCCCACCTGTTTGGTCGCTTCCGGCAGGCCGATGGCACCACCACCCGCAAGCACGGCGGCCTGGGCCTGGGCCTGGCGATCGTGCAGCAGCTGGTGGAAATGCACGGCGGCCAGGTCAGTGCCAGCAGCGCCGGCCGCGGCTGTGGTGCGACCTTCCGCGTGCGCCTGCCGGAGCGGCCGGCGCAGTCGCAGCGCCCGCGCCGTGAGCTGCGGCGCCACCTCGGCCATGAGATGGTCGTGGAGGCCCAGGCACTGGCCGGCTTGCGCCTGCTCGCCGTGGAAGACCAGCCGGACATGCTCGAATACCTGCGCCGCCTGCTCGAGGAGCAGGGCGCAGAGGTGGTGATGGCCGGCAGCGCGACGGATGCGCTGGCGCTGCTCGACGAGGGCGGCCATGAACGGTTCGACGTGTTGCTGACCGACATCGGCATGCCCGGCATGGACGGCTACGGCTTGATTCGCACGCTGCGCGAGAACATGGGGCTGGATGCCGGCGCGATGCCGGCCATTGCCGTGACCGCGCTCGCCCGCGCCGACGACCGCAACCGCGCGATGGCCTCCGGCTTCCAGGAACATCTGGCCAAGCCCTACAGCGTGGCGCAGCTTGTCTCGGCGGTTCGCGCGGCCTGCAAGTATCGCGGCTGAAGCCGCATTGGCCCGCCTTTCACGGCGGGCCGCCTAGGCTGGCAGCGTTCGATATCGAAAGGTGCCCCCATGGCCAAGTACGCCAAACACGTTTATACCGACCAGGCGCAGATTGCGGCGCTGGAAGCGTGGGTACGCCAGTTGCCGGGCGAGGCGCGCGTGCAACTCACTTTGGATGATGGCAGCCGCCTGCTGGGCACTGTGGCGGTGCAGCCGACGGTGCAATCGTTCCGCGACGAATCCGAGAACGAGGGCGTCAACGGCCTGCTGCGCCTGGATGACCTCGACAGCCCGGTGCAGCAGCACCTGGTATGGCTAGACAGCATCCGGGAAGTGCGTCCGCTGCCGCCGATCGAGCCCTGAGCGCGCCGCGCGGCGTCCGCCCAGCGACGCGTTTGACGTTCTCTTTACCCCCTGCCGGTCGCGCTGGGGCATCATCCGGGACCCCACACCGCTGACCGAGGGCTCCCCTTCGATGCAATCGCGCGTGCTATTCCTGTCCCGACCGCTGGCCCGCTACGCGGCGCCGACCTTCGCGCTGCTGGCGCTGGCCTCTTGCGGGGATACCGCCCGCTACCCCGTGGAAGCCGGCATGGGACCGGACCCTCAGCTGCCCGCGCCCGTCGAGCGCGTCATCCCTACGGTAAAGGTCGCCCCGGTGAAGCGCTGGACGGGCGACGCCGCGCCAGTGCCCGCCGATGACCTGCGGGTGGTGGCTTTCGCCCGTGATCTCGACCATCCGCGCTGGATATACGTGCTGCCCAACGGTGACGTGCTGGTGGCCGAGACCAATGCGCCGCCGCGGCGCAAGGAGGAAGAGGGAGGGCTGCGCAACAAGGTGATGGCCTCGATGATGCAGAAGGCCGGCGCGGCCACGCCCAGCGCCGACCGCATCACCCTGCTGCGCGACGCCGACGGCGATGGCGTGGCCGAGATCCGCACCCAGTTCCTCTCCGGCCTGTATTCCCCCTTTGGCATGGCGCTGGTGGGTGACCGCTTCTATGTCGCCAATGCGGACGCGCTGGTGAGCTTCCCTTACAAGGCGGGCGATACCCATATCACCGCGGCGCCGAAGTTCATCGCCAACCTGCCGGGCGGGATCAACCATCACTGGACCAAGTCGCTGGTGGCAAACGCCGACGGGAGCCGGCTGTACGTGGGTGTTGGCTCCAACAGCAACGTCGCCGAGAAGGGCATGGATGCCGAGTTGAATCGCGCGGCCGTGCTGGAAGTGGACCCGAGCAGTGGCAGCACGCGCGTGTATGCCAGCGGCCTGCGCAATCCGGTGGGCATGGCGTGGGAGCCGGCAAAGCAGGCGTTGTGGGTCGTGGTCAATGAGCGCGACGAACTGGGCAGCGACCTGGTGCCCGATTACCTCACGCAGGTGAAGGAAGGCGCGTTCTACGGTTGGCCCTACAGCTATTACGGCCAGCACGTCGACAAGCGCGTGAGCCCGCAGGACCCGGCCAAGGTCGCTTCGGCCATCAAGCCCGATTACGCGCTCGGAGCCCATACGGCGTCGCTCGGCCTGACCTTCGGTACCAGCGAGACCTTGCCCTCGCGTTATCGCGGCGGCGCCTTCATCGGCCAGCACGGCTCCTGGAACCGCGATCCGCCCAGCGGCTACAAGGTGGTCTATGTGCCCTTCGCCGACGGCAAGCCGCAGGGCAAGCCCATCACCGTGCTCGACGGCTTCCTGGATGCCGATGGCAATGCCCAGGGGCGGCCGGTGGGCGTGGCGATCGACGGCAAGGGCGGGCTGTTGGTGGCCGACGACGTCGGCAATGCCGTCTGGCGGGTGACGGCGAAAGTCGCTGCGCCGTCCTCCCCATGAGGCAAGCCGCCGGTGCGCCGCCGC
>JAEWJB010000068.1 GCA_023386795.1 Pseudomonadota bacterium | reverse complement strand
ACGATCACGGATGCATCAGGTCGTACATTGACTGGTCAAACCGCTGAAGCCTTCTGGAACTCGATGCGCCATGCAGAGCCGTTATCTATCGGCTTTAACTGTGCCCTAGGTGCAGATGCGATGCGTCCACACGTGAAAACCGTGTCTGACGTTGCTGATACCTTTGTTTCAGCGCATCCAAACGCTGGTTTGCCAAATGCCTTCGGTGGTTATGATGAAACTCCGGAAGAAACTGCAGCATTCATCAAAGAGTTTGCTGAAAGTGGCCTGATTAACATCACTGGTGGCTGCTGTGGTACAACGCCTGATCATATCCGTGCCATTTACAATGCGGTAAAAGACATCAAGCCGCGTCAGGTTCCTGAAACCAAACCTGCTTGCCGTTTAAGTGGTCTAGAGCCGTTTAACATTACTGCTGAATCACTATTTGTAAACGTTGGTGAACGTACCAACGTCACCGGTTCGAAAAAATTCCTGCGTTTAATCCGTGAAGAAAACTTTGCCGAAGCTTTAGATGTCGCGCTACAACAAGTGGTTGCAGGCGCACAGGTGATTGACATCAACATGGATGAAGGCATGCTCGATTCGCAAGGTGCGATGGTGCATTTCCTGAATCTTGTGGCTTCTGAACCTGAAATTTCACGCGTGCCAATCATGATTGACTCCTCTAAATGGGAAATCATTGAAGCAGGCTTGAAATGCGTACAAGGTAAGCCGGTTGTTAACTCGATTTCCCTTAAAGAAGGTTATGACGAGTTTGTACACAAAGCACGCCTTTGCCGTCAGTACGGTGCAGCCGTGATT
Source organism: Pseudomonadota bacterium (assembly GCA_023386795.1). Taxonomy (GTDB): domain Bacteria; phylum Pseudomonadota; class Gammaproteobacteria; order Xanthomonadales; family Xanthomonadaceae; genus Stenotrophomonas_A. The sequence continues at coordinate 2,460 of JAEWJB010000068.1, read as the reverse complement.
GTGATGGCATTTGACGAAGATGGTCAGGCCGATACCGCAGCGCGTAAGCGTGAAATCTGTAAGCGTTCATACGATGTTTTGGTGAATGAAGTCGGCTTCCCTGCTGAAGACATCATCTTTGACCCGAACGTGTTTGCAGTCGCAACTGGTATTGAAGAACACAACAACTACGCCGTGGACTTTATTGAAGCAACGGGCTGGATTAAACAAAACTTGCCACATGCCATGATTTCAGGCGGTGTATCCAACGTATCGTTCTCATTCCGCGGTAATGAACCGGTTCGTGAAGCGATTCACTCGGTGTTCTTGTACCATGCCATTAAGCAAGGCATGACCATGGGTATCGTTAACGCTGGTCAAATGGCGATTTATGACGATATTGATGCTGAGCTGAAAGCTGCGGTTGAAGATGTGATCTTGAACCAAAACCAGGGTGAAAGTCAGCATGATGCCACTGAAAAGCTGCTTGAAGTCGCGGAAAAATACCGCGGTCAAGGCGCTGCGCAAAAACAAGTGGAAAACCTGGAATGGCGTGAACTTCCAGTCGAAAAACGCCTTGAGCATGCTTTGGTGAAAGGTATCACCACCTTTATTGATGAAGATACTGAAGAAGCACGTTTAAAAGCCAAACGTCCACTCGATGTGATTGAAGGCCCGCTGATGGACGGCATGAACGTGGTTGGTGATTTGTTCGGTTCGGGCAAAATGTTCCTGCCGCAAGTAGTGAAATCTGCACGTGTGATGAAACAGGCTGTGGCCTGGTTGAACCCGTACATCGAAGCGGAAAAAACAGGCGCGCAGTCTAAAGGTAAAGTGTTGATGGCGACCGTAAAAGGCGACGTGCACGATATCGGCAAGAACATCGTTGGAGTAGTTTTAGGCTGTAACGGTTATGACATCGTTGACCTGGGCGTGATGGTGCCTGCGGAAAAAATCCTGCAAACTGCGATTGATGAAAAAGTCGATATCATTGGCCTGTCTGGCCTGATTACGCCGTCATTAGATGAAATGGTGTTTGTAGCTAAAGAAATGCAGCGTAAAGGCTTTAATGTTCCGTTGATGATTGGCGGTGCAACCACATCTAAAGCGCATACTGCGGTAAAAATTGACCCGCAATATTCAAATGATGCAGTGATTTATGTAGCCGATGCTTCACGTGCGGTCGGTGTGGCAACTACCCTTCTTTCGAAAGAAATGAAGCCGAAGTTTGTTGCCGATACCCGTGCGGAATATGAAAAAGTACGTGAACGTATTGCCAACAAACAGCCGAAAGCAGCCAAACTGTCTTATGCAGAATCGGTTGAAAATGGCTTGAAGATTGACTTTTCAGCGAATAAGCCTGTGAAACCAAACTTTATTGGTACGCAAACGCTGACCAATTATCCATTGGAAACTTTGGTTGAATACTTCGACTGGACACCGTTCTTTATTTCTTGGAGCTTGGCGGGTAAATTCCCAGCCATCCTGAAGGATGAAGTGGTGGGTGAAGCAGCCACTGACTTGTATGAACAAGCACAGAAAATGCTAAAAGACATCATCGACAATAAGCGTTTTGATGCACGTGCTGTGTTTGGTATTTACCCTGCTGCTCGTTCAGGTGCGGACACGGTTCAAGTATTTGATGAAACTGCGAAAACAGTGACGCATACTTTTGAGCATATTCGTCAACAGTCTGACAAAGTGACGGGCAAACCGAACTTGTCATTGGCCGATTTCATTGCGAAGAAAGATGAAGCCGAAGACTATTTAGGCGGTTTCACTGTTTCAATCTTTGGTGCAGAAGAAATGGCGAATGAGTACAAAGCCAAAGGCGATGACTACTCTGCTATTTTAGCTCAATCTTTGGGTGACCGTTTTGCGGAAGCTTTTGCTGAACATTTGCATGAACGCATCCGTAAAGAGTTCTGGGGTAACCAAGCATCTGAAACTTTAAGCAATGAAGAATTGATTAAAGAGAAGTATGTCGGCATCCGTCCTGCACCGGGCTACCCTGCTTGTCCTGAACATTCTGAAAAAGCACCATTGTTCGACTGGTTAGGTACTACTGAGAAGATGGGGACTTACCTGACTTCTAGCTTTGCGATGTGGCCACCTTCATCAGTCAGTGGTTTCTACTATGCGAACCCTGAAACTGAATACTTTAACGTGGGCAAAATCTCTGGCGATCAGCTGGAAGATTATGCGAAACGTAAAGGCTGGACACTGGATGAAGCAAAACGCTGGTTAGCGCCAAATCTGGATGATTCAGTGGTTTAAGAGCCCTCTAATTTAGAGAAGAAAAAATCCCCTCAATTGAGGGGATTTTTTATTTTGGAATTTGTGAATCCCCCTAAGTCCCCCTTTTGCAAAGGGGGACTTTCACGTATCAATTTAATTACGTGACAGCTCCTCCCTTTTTAAAGGGAGGTTGGGAGGGATTGAATTGCTATAAATAAAATGAATATTTAGAATGCTTAAATC
>JAEWJB010000062.1 GCA_023386795.1 Pseudomonadota bacterium | reverse complement strand
ATTCACGGCGTGTCCCGAAAGGGCCCTGCCCCCGAAGGCCACGCACGGCAACCGAGCAGCCGATCCACATCGCAAGCCGACCAAATCCATCAACACCCAAAAAAAGGAAAGGGCGACCAAAGGCCGCCCAATCCCATCAAACCATGCGAAGCGAGATCAAGGCGACGCGGCCTTCCCCTTGCCCTTGCCAGAAGCGCCCGCCTTCGATGGCGCCCCGAGATACTGCTCCAGCCAATCGTTGGTCTCGGCCATCATCTGCATGATCGACTCCCGCGCCCGGTATCGGTGCGCCTCGTTCGGCAGCATCACCAATCGCGCATTCCCGCCGAGGCCCTTCACCGCTGCGTACAGCCGCTCGCTCTGGATCGGGAAGGTGCCGCTGTTGTCGTCGTCCTGCCCGTGGATCAGCAGCAGCGGCGCCTTGATGTGGTCCGCGTAGTTGAACGGCGACATCGCCTCGTACACCGGCTGCGCCTGCCAATAGTTGCGCTCCTCGGACTGGAACCCGAACGGCGTCAGCGTGCGGTTGTACGCCCCGCTGCGCGCGATGCCGGCCTTGAACAACTCCGAATGCGCCAGCAGGTTCGCCGTCATGAACGCACCGTACGAGTGCCCGCCGATCGCGATGCGCCCCCGGTCCGCCACGCCGCGCCGCACCACCTCGTCCACCGCCGTCTGCGCGTCGGCCACCAGCTGCTGCACATAGGTATCGTTGGGTTCCGCATCGCCTTCGCCGATGATCGGCATCGACGGATTGTTGAGCACTGCATAGCCCATCGCCAGGTACGCCTGCGGCCCCCAGTAACTCACCGCGTTGAAGCGATACGGGGAATCGGTGACCTGGCTCGCCGCCGCCGCCGATTTGAACTCGCCCGGATAGGCCCACATCAGCATCGGCAACGGGCCGTCGCGCTTGGCCTCGTAACCCGGCGGCAGCAACAGCGTCGCGGTGAGATCCACGCCATCGGCACGCTTGTAGCGGATCTGCTCCTTCTGCACGCCGCGCAACTGCGGCAACGGATGCGCGAAGCGTGTCAGCGCGCGCGGCGCATCGGCCGCACCCAACGTGCGTACATACCAGTTCGCCGGCGCATCAGGCGACTCGCGCGTGGTCAACCACTGCGTGCCGTCTGCATCCAGCGGCACCCGGGGGCGCTCGTAGAACGGCGCCTGCGACTGGAACAGCCGCTCGCGCTGGCCATCGCGCAGGTCCAGGCGGTCCACGAACGGTCGGTCGCCCTCCGGCGAAGCACCCTCGCCCACGAAATAGAGGTACCGGCCCTGCGCGCCGGTGAACAGCCGCGCATGCCCGTTTTCGTCGTCGAAGGTTGCCGGCGCACCCGGGTTGGCGTAGCGGTCTTCTTCCGAACGCTCGCTCAACAGCACCGGCGCCTGCCCGGGTGCGTCCGGTGCCACGCGCCACTGGCGGATCTTGCGGTCCTTCCACCAGAACTCGTCCACCAAGGCGAGGTCGCCACGCCCCCAGGTGACATCGACGAAGCGCGTGCCCAGCTCGATCAGCGTCTGCGGCGGCTGTTCGAACGGCGCGGCCTGCACCATCACCGCATCGCGGATACGCGCCTCGCGGGCGGGATCGCCGCCGTCCTGCGCCTCGGCCCACACCAGCGTGGCAGGCGCATCGGCGCGCCAGGCGATATCGCGTACACCGGTGGGCACCGCGTCGTTGCCGGTGGGCAGCCCTTCGACCAAGGGAAGGCGTGCGACCTCGTGCTCGTAACGCCCGTTCGCGTCCAGCACCTCGATGCGGTGCGGAAAGCGGGCCAGCGGGACAAGATAGGAGAACGGCCGCTCGACACGCTGGGACAGCAGGTGCTGGCCATCCGGCGAGGGCGCCAGGTCGGTGTACAGCCCCGGCGCGCCTATCGGCTCGGCATGGCCATTGAGCGCGACGCGTGCGGGCTGGCTCGCCAGGTAGTACTCCAGGCGTTTTGCATCGCCCTCGTTTCGCAGCAGGTCCTGGTAGGTGCGGATCGAGCGCTGGCCCGCGCCCTGCGCGGTCTGCTGGATCGCCGGCCCGGCCGGGATGCCATCGTCCACGGGCGCGGCCCCCTGGCCAGCCGGCTGCAGGAACACCAGCAGCGAGCGGCTGTCGGGCATCCAGCGGTAGCCCTTGTCGGCGGTGGTGTTGAGCTTTTCGGCCACGCGCCACGCGCGATGCGCGCCGACATCGACCAGCCACAGCTCGTTGGCCCCGCTCGCCGAATCCACCCGGTTGAACGCGAGGTAGCGCTGGTCGGGCGACCACGACACCGTGGACAGCGACAGCGGCGAGGGCAGGCCATCGATCTGCACCTCCTGTCCGTCGGAAATCCGCATCAACCACAGGCGCTGGGCGAAGGAAAACGCGCTGCGCGAATGCGTGCGCGGGTGGATGCGCAGGCCGGCCAGCTTCAACTCAGGTTGCGCCACCTCGGCGATACCCGGCAACGGCGGGGTCTGCAGCAACGCGCCCCACTCGCGCTGGCGCGAGAGCACCAGTTGCGGCGGGGTCGGTGCATCCGCCACGGCCTGCAGCGCCGCGGGCGGCAGGCGGTACCCGGGCGCGGGCTCGGCCTTGGCCGCGGGCACGTTGGCAGCCCAGGCCGCCGGGAACACCAGGCAGCTTGCGAGCATGCCCGTCCACATCGTCTTCCAACCCACCTGCATGGACCTGCCTCCGGTCTGCGAAGCGGTCCAAGGTAGCAGCCGCAGGCATCGCGCTGACCTGCCGTTGGTTGGGGGCGCCTGGCCCGGCGTGTTCATTCCGGGCCCGCCGGCGACGATATAATTGCCCGGTCCGCCGAGGGGCGCTGCGACCAGGGGCCGTTCCCAGAACGCCACGGGCCAGGCTCGGTGGGCGGTCTCCTGCAACGGCGCCCGGCAACGCGAATCCATTCGCAGATACCGGAGCATCACCATGAATGCCGCACTGAAGACCTTCTCCACCGAGGGCGACTACAAGGTCGCCGACATTTCCCTGGCCGACTGGGGCCGCAAGGAAATCGACATCGCCGAGCACGAGATGCCGGGCCTGATGTCCATCCGCCGCAAGCACGCCGCCGCCAAGCCGCTCAATGGCGTGCGCGTGACCGGCTCGCTGCACATGACCATCCAGACCGCCGTGCTGATCGAAACGCTGAAGGACATCGGCGGCGACGTGCGCTGGGCCTCGTGCAACATCTTCTCGACCCAGGACCAGGCCGCCGCGGCCATCGCCGCCACCGGCACCCCGGTGTTCGCCTGGAAGGGCGAGACGCTGGAGGAATACTGGGACTGCACCCTGGCCGCGCTGACCTTCACCGCCGCCGACGGCACCCTGCTGGGCCCGGAACTGGTGGTGGATGATGGCGGCGACGTCACCCTGCTGATCCACAAGGGCTACGAGCTGGAAAACGGCTCCAAGTGGGTGGACGAGCCGGCTTCCTCGCACGAGGAGCAGATCATCAAGAACCTGCTCAAGCGCGTGGCCGTCGAGCGCCCGGGCTACTGGACCCGCGTGGTGCAGAGCTGGAAGGGCGTCTCGGAAGAGACCACCACCGGCGTGCACCGCCTGTACCAGCTGGCCGAGGCCGGCACGCTGCTGGTGCCCTCCATCAACGTCAACGACTCGGTCACCAAGAGCAAGTTCGACAACCTCTACGGCTGCCGCGAATCGCTGGCCGATGGCCTGAAGCGCGCGATGGACGTGATGCTGGCCGGCAAGGTCGCGGTGGTGTGCGGCTACGGCGACGTCGGCAAGGGTTCGGCGCATTCGCTGCGTGCCTATGGTGCCCGCGTGGTCGTCACCGAGATCGACCCGATCTGCGCGCTGCAGGCGGCGATGGAAGGCTTCGAGGTCAACACGGTCGAATCGACCCTGGGCCAGGCCGACATCTACGTCACCACGACCGGCAACAAGGACATCATCACCCTCGAACACATGAAGGCGATGAAGGACCAGGCCATCGTGTGCAACATCGGCCACTTCGACAACGAGATCCAGGTCGATGCGCTGTACAACCTGGCCGGCGTGCAGAAGATCAACATCAAGCCGCAGGTGGACAAGTTCGTGTTCCCCAACGGCAACGCGATCTTCCTGCTGGCCGAAGGCCGCCTGGTGAACCTGGGCTGCGCCACCGGCCACCCGAGCTTCGTGATGTCCAACTCGTTCGCCAACCAGACCCTGGCGCAGATCGACCTGTGGCAGAACAAGGATGTGTACGAGAAGGCCGTCTACCGCCTGCCCAAGCACCTGGACGAGGAAGTGGCACGCCTGCACCTGGAGAAGATCGGCGTGGTGCTGACCAAGCTGAGCGACGAGCAGGCCGCCTATCTCGGCGTGCCGGTGGAAGGCCCGTACAAGCCGGAGCATTACCGCTACTGATCCCTCGCGGGATCGGGATCGGAAAAAAGAACGGGGCCCTCGGGCCCCGTTTTTTTTTGAGATGTCATCGCGGTACTCGGAATCGCCGCATCCGCCAACCGCTCAGCGCACTGTTTCGAACCGCAGCGCCCGCAGGTCGAACTGCCCGGAATCGGCGCCGATCACCAGCGTGTTGCGGCCCGGCGCCAGCGTCACGGGCACCTGGCCGTTGGCGCCGGGGACGGTCTGTGCGACGCGATCGCCGTTCACCTGCACCCACGCATGGCCCTTGCCATCACCCTGCAGAACCAGCGTGTAGCGACCGCCGGCATCTGCTTCGAGGGTGTACTTCAGCCACTCGCCCTTCTCCAGCCCGGTCACCTGCAAGGTGCCGTCCTTGCGTTTGCCCAGGTCCACGCCGTCGTTGCGGTAGGTCATGCCCGGGTTCCAGGTGACGCGGTCCGGTCCGGTGCCCTTGTCGTTGGAGGCGGTGAGGTCGTGATACGCGACGCCATCGCGACCCATGTCGAAATCCACCGCCGCTACCTGCCCGCCGCTTGCGCCGATGCGATGCAGCTTGTACGGCACGGGCTGCAGCGAATGCGGCGAGCGGAACAGCGCGTCCACCACGTCGGGATGCTGCACGTTGTTCTCGTAGCGCACGTCATGCGAGGCGAACTGCATCAGCGCCTGCTCTGCCTCGGCGGCGGAAGGTTTCGGGCCCTTGCCTTCCCAGTACGCCAGCAGGCGGCCATAGCCGGCATTGGGCATGATCTGCAGCGGGTTGTTGTAGCGGATCTTCTTCAGTGGCCACCACGACCAGCCAATGCCCTCGTTCTCCACCAGTTGGATCGCACGGGCGAACCAGTCGTTGGAATTCTCGCCGCTCTCGCCCAGCCAGAGCGGCACGCGGTGCTTGTCGCGCAGCGCGATGACCTTGGCCAGCGTCTCCGGCGTGGTGGCGTCCCAGTACTTGTGGAAGCTCACCACCAGGTTGTCGTCCCACACGCCCTGGTCGAACACGCCGGCGTAGTTGTTGCCCCAGCAGTTGCCCTCGACGATGACGATATGCCGCTTGTCGATCTCGCGGATCGCCGCGGTGGTGCGCACCAGCAGGTCGCGCAGCGGCGCGTTGCCGGTCTCCTTGCAACCATTGCGATCGTTGCGGTCGGCGAAGCCCCAGTTCGGCTCGTTGATGATGTCGTAGGCGCCGATGTAGGGCTCGTCCTTGTAGCGCTCGGCCAGCTTGCGCCACAGCGCGATCATCTTCTCCTGCTTGGCCGGGTCATCCCACAGCGAGGATTGCTTCGGGTCGCGGTCGGAGATGTTGATGTCGTTGCCCTGCCCGCCCGGCGCGGCATGCAGGTCGAGGATCAGGTACATGTCGTTGGCCTTCGCCCAGGCCAGCAGTTCGTCGGTGCGGCGGAAACCGTCTTCCAGCCAGGTCTGCTCGCCCTTCACCGGTTCCTGCTCGACCGGCAGCGTGTACAGCGCGTAATGCATCGGCAGGCGGATGGAGTTGAATCCCCAGCGCGCCATCGCGTCGACGTCGGCCTTGGTGGTGTGGTTGTCCAGCCACGCGGTGTAGAAGGCCTGGGTCTTTTCCGGGCCGATCAGCTTCTCGATGTTCTGGCGGATCACCCGCTGCGTGCCGAACTGCGGCACCTCCAGCATGTAACCCTCCTGCAGCATCCAGCCGCCCAGCCCCATGCCACGCAGGATGACCGGCTCGCCCTGCCCGTCGACGATGCGCGTGCCCTCGGCACGCAGGAAATCCTTCGCGGTGGCGGGCACCTGGACGGCCGCCAGGGCCAGGACAAGGGTGGTCAGGCAGGTCATCGGCTTCATCGTGTACGGTGCTCCCCGGGAAAACGTTTCCGGTCGATGATGGCATGAGGCGCGCCGGCGGCCGCCCTGCGCCGCAGCATAATCCTCCATGCATCCATCGCGATGAAGCGATACAATCCCGGCGCACCCTCGCACGCCCAGGCCCATGACCCCGATCAGCTTCGAGTTCTACCCGCCGAAGACCGACGAGCAGCGCAGCCAGCTCGACCGCACCGCCACGCGGCTGTCGACCCACGGGCCGGAGTACGTGTCGTGCACGTTCGGCGCCGGCGGCTCGACCCTGAGTTACACCTCCGAAACGGTGCGCCACCTCAACCAGCACCACCGCTTCGATGCCGCGCCGCACCTGTCTTGCGTCGGCGGAAGCCGGGAAGAGATCCGCGAGTTGCTCAAGCTGTATCGCGCGCTGGGCTGCCGGCGCATCGTCGCGCTGCGCGGCGACCTGCCTTCGGGCATGGGCCACCCGGGCGACCTGCGCTATGCCTCCGAGCTGATCGCCTTCATCCGCGCCGAGCATGGCGACGCCTTCCACATCGAAGTGGGCGCCTACCCGGAAACGCATCCGCAGGCAGTCGACGCGCTCACCGACCTGCGCCATTTCAAGGCCAAGGTGGATGCGGGCGCCGATGGCGCGATCACCCAGTATTTCTACAACCCGGATGCGTACTTCGCCTTCGTCGACGCCGTGCGCAAGCTGGGCGTGGAGATTCCCATCGTGCCGGGCATCATGCCGATCTCCAACTTTTCGCAGCTGCGCCGCTTTTCCGAGCAGTGCGGTGCGGAGATCCCGCGCTGGATCGCCAAGCGCATGCAGGCCTACGGCGACGACGTGGAAGCAGTGCGCGAGTTCGGCGCCGATGTGGTCGCCGGCCTGTGCCAGCGGCTGGTCGAAGGCGGTGCGCCGTCCCTGCATTTCTATACGCTCAACCTGGCCAAGCCGACCCAGCAAGTCCTGCAGCGCCTGGGTCGCTGATGCGCGCGTGGCGCGCGGTGCGGCGGGTCGCTACGCTGGGCGGATGCGCACGCCCCTGTTGATCCCCGCCATGTTGTCCGCCCTCGCCCTGGCCCTGCCTGCGCCGGGTGCGCGGGCGCAGGCGACGGTGAACCGCTGCGTGGGCGCGGACGGGCAGACCGTCTTCAGCGACCGGCGCTGCGAAGACCTCGGCACGGTCTCGCGCATGCCGCCGCCGGCGCTGCGCGATGGCGAGACTGGCCTGTACCGCTACGGCTGCCCGCGCCGACTGAGCGAGCTGGTCGGGCTGCTGCGCACCGCGGTGGAGACGCACGATGTGAACCGTCTTTCCAGCCTGTACCTGTGGGGCGATGTCTCCAACGCGACCGCCAACCGCGTGCTTTCGCAGCTGGAAGCCGTCGCCGATCGCACGCTGGTGGATATCGCGCCGATGTACCCGGCCGATGCCGCGGAAACCTACGCGCCGGTCATTGCCCACGATCCGGCGGAGGGCACGGATGACTACGTGCCGCCGGACAACAGCGCCGCCACCGCAGTGGCGCAGGCACCGCTCGCGCCTGCCTCGCGGCCGCGCCCCTGGGGCCTGCGCCTGGAACAGGTGATGGCGAACGGCAGCACGCCTGCGCGCACGGTGCTGCGGCTGCGTCGTCAGTACAACTGCTTCTGGGTGAGCTTCTAGCCGACTACCGCCAGGTCCGCCGGCCACAATGCGCGGATTGCCGCGATGCCCTGCGCGCCGTGACGGCGCGCGATCAACAGGTGATCGGACGTGAGCCCACCGATCGCATAGAGCGGCAGCGAGACCGACTCTCGCAGTGCCTCGAAGCCTTCCCAGCCCAGCGTTGGTTCGCCGGGATGCGAGTCCGTGGGCAACACGGGGCCCAGCACGGCGAAGTCGCAGCCCAACGCCTGCGCGCGGCGCAGGTCATCGGCGTGATGGCAGGAAGCGGCCGACGGCACCTCCGCCGGCAGCGGACGCGCGTCGAGCGTGGCCAATTGTTCCGACCCCAGATGCACGCCGAAGCCCAGTTCGCGGGCCAGCGCGATGTCGCGGTTGAGCAGCCACTGCACGTCGCGACGCCCGAAGCGCTCGCGTATTGCATCGAGCAGCGCGCGCCAGCGGGCAGGCTCGCAATGGCGCGCACGCAGGTGCACACGGCGCACGCCTTCATCCAGCGCGATCCCCAGCTGGCGCAGCCACGCTTCGGCGTCCTCCGGTTCCGGGGTGACGAGATAGCGGTCCGGCTGGCGCAGGACAGCCACTACCGGCACGTCGGCCGGTGGCATCGAATAGCGTGAAAGCCGCTCGGCCGGCACCCAGGTGAGCGCCTGGCCCTCACGCCCGCGCGGCTGGCCCTTCCAGGCAGTGATGGCGCGCACTTCCAGGCGCAGGCGCTTGTCGGGGTAGCGCTGCGGCACTTCCATCAGCCACTCGCCCACCTCGGCCTCGATGCCCAGTTCCTCGTGCAACTCGCGCGCGAGCGCCTGTTCGGACGTCTCGCCGGGCTCGCGCTTGCCGCCGGGGAACTCCCACAGGCCCGGCATATCGCGGGTTTCGGTGCGGCGCGTGAGCAGGATGCGGCCGCGGGCGTCACGGATGACACCGGCCACGACGTGGATCGATCGCAGGGAATCAGGCATGCAACGACTTTGCCGTGCGCCGCGAGCAGCGGCAAGCGTCTGGTGTGAATACGTGAAGGAGCGAGGTTCCGCCGGCGGCGACGTGCTCGCGGCTGTCCCGCCGGCGGTGGGACCACCCGTAACCCTTTCTGGAGGAGAGCCCCCCTTTGTTAAGGGGGGCGCGCCGAAGGCGCGGGGGATAGGCCAGCAAGCCCGTACTGCGGCTTTAGCGACGCGAAATCCCCAGTCCCCCCCCCCCCCCCCGGGGCGCGGGG
>JAEWJB010000059.1 GCA_023386795.1 Pseudomonadota bacterium | reverse complement strand
AGTGATCGCCGCCGACAAGCCGGGCATCCTGTTCCAGCTGGCCGATTTCTTCGACCGCCAGGGCATCACCATCGAGAACCTGCAGAGCACGCGCTACCGCGCCATGCAGACCGGTGCGGAGATGTTCTCGGCCCAGGTCACCATCGGCGTGCCGGCGAACATGCACATCGCCGCGCTGCGCGATGATTTCCTCGAGTTCTGCGACCACCTGAACCTCGACGCGATCATGGATCCGATGAAGTTCTGACCCCTGGCCGCCCCGGGTGGGGTGGCCACGGACACGGTTCGCGGTATATGTAGGGCACATGCCACACCGCCCTACCCGCAGGCCCCGTTCACGATGACCGAAAGCACCAAGCTCGACCGCGCCACCCTCGCCCTGCCGCTGGCCCTGTCCGGCGGCGCGCACGCCACCCTCGCCGACTACGCCGGCCGCTGGCTGGTGCTGTACTTCTACCCCAAGGACAGCACGCCCGGCTGCACTACCGAAGGCCTGGACTTCAACGCCCTGCTCCCCGAATTCGAAGCCGCCGGCGCCTCGGTACTCGGCGTTTCGCGCGACTCGGTGCGCTCGCACGACAATTTCTGTGCCAAGCAGGGTTTCGCCTTCCCGCTGGTCAGCGACACCGACGAAGCGCTGTGCAAGGCCTTCGACGTGATCCGCATGAAGAACATGTATGGGCGCCAGGTGCTGGGGGTGGAACGCAGCACCTTCCTCATTTCGCCGGATAGTCGTATCGTGCAGGCGTGGCGCAAGGTCAAGGTGGCCGGCCACGCGGAAGCAGTTCTCCAGGCCCTGAAGGCGCACAAGCAGAAGTGACACCCCTCGCGACCCGAACTTGCCATCACCCTGCCCCGCAGGCCGTGATGGCTCGCCCCTGTCCTTTTTCCAGGAACACACGATGACCCGAGGCAAGCGCATCTACGTGCTGGATACCAATGTGCTGATGCACGACCCCACCGCGCTGTTCAAGTTCGAGGAACACGACGTCTTCCTGCCCATGCAGGTGATCGAGGAACTGGACAATGCCAAGAAGGGCATGTCCGAAGTCAGTCGCAACGCACGCCAGGTCAGCCGCTTCCTGGACGAACTGCTCGATGGCGCCAGCGCCGAGCAGATCCAGTCCGGCATCACCCTCACCCATCCGCAGGGCATCCAGCTCAAGAACCAGGGCCAGATCGGCAAGCTGCACTTCCAGGTGCGCCCGGTCGCGCCGGGGCGCAGCTTCGGCGAGGTCGTGCCGGACAACAAGATCCTCGCGGCAGTGCTCGAACTGCGCGAGGAACACCCCGACGTGCCGGTGGTGCTGGTGTCCAAGGACATCAACCTGCGCATCAAGGCGTCCATCAGCGGCCTGGTGGCCGAGGATTACGAGAACGACCGCGCGCTGGATGATTTCAGCCTGTTGTTCACCGGCGCGGTCGAGCTGCCGGACAATTTCTGGCAGAAGCACAACCAGGACCTGCGCAGCTGGTCGGACAAGGGCCGCACGCATTACGAAGTGGTGCTGGCCGACGACGAGGACTGGCACCCGAACCAGTACCTGTACCTGCCCGGCGAAGACGAGGTGGAACTACGCGTGGCGCGCGTGGGTGGCGACGGCAAGGCCATCCTTTCGCTGGTGGACGACTACCGCGGCGGCCAGCACGCCGTCTGGGGCATCACCGCGCGCAACCGCGAACAGAACTTCGCGCTCAACGCGCTGATGGACCCGGAAATCGACTTCGTCACCCTGCTCGGCACCGCCGGCACCGGCAAGACCCTGCTCGCGCTGGCCGCCGGCCTGGCCCAGACCATGGACCAGCAGCGCTACCGCGAGATCATCATGACCCGCGCCACGGTCAGCGTGGGCGAGGACATCGGCTTCCTGCCGGGTACCGAGGAAGAGAAGATGACGCCGTGGATGGGCGCGCTGACCGACAACCTGGAAGTGCTCACCCACAACCAGGAAGGCGGCGCCTGGGGCCGCGCGGCGACCAACGACCTGCTCGCCAGCCGCATCAAGATCCGCTCGATGAACTTCATGCGCGGGCGCACGTTCCTCTCGCGCTACCTCATCCTGGACGAGGCGCAGAACCTGACCCCCAAGCAGATGAAGACGCTGATCACCCGCGCCGGCCCGGGCACCAAGATCGTCTGCCTGGGCAATGTCGAGCAGATCGACACGCCGTATCTCACCGAAACCACCTCTGGCCTCACTTACGCGGTGGACCGCTTCAAGAACTGGCCGCACAGTGCGCACGTCACCCTGCGCCGGGGCGAGCGTTCGCGCCTGGCCGACTACGCTTCGGAGGTCCTGTGAACATGCGTCGCACCCTGCCCCTGCTGCTGGTGGCCGCCCTCGCCACCGGCTGTGCCACCACTGGCGGCGTGCCCGGAAGCACCGTGCCGACGACCGTGCGTGCGGGGCAGTCGTGGGTCATCACCCGGCCGGTGGTCGCCGCGCAGGTACTCGATACCTGCTCGCGCGACAGCCCTGCGCGGCATCCCGGCGAGGTCACCGGCTACTGGGCCCCGAGCCGGCAGCAGGTGGACCAGTTGGAGGCCGCGTTGTCGCAGCTGCAGCCGCAAATCCCCAACCCGGGCGATTTCGACCGCCAATACGTGGGCATCGAGACCGGCGACAAGCGGCTGATCTACATCAACGCCTTCCACCTGCCGGAAGACAGCGAGTTGGACCCGGCGCGCACGGCGATCCGCGTCTGCGATGGCGGCGCGCAGTTCTGGGGTGCGCTGTTCGACCCGCAAACCGGCACGTTCTCCGCTGTCGAGCTCAACGGGCCGCGCTGAGCCGGACCATGCGCAGGACGCGCTCGCCACGGGCCACATCGCGCCGATGAAATCGCTGCCCACTTGGGTGTGGATTGGCGCGGTGACGCTGTCGGCGGTGGCCGGCATGGTCAACGTCATCGGTTACCTCGGTTTCGCCCACCAGGTGGTCAGCCATCTCACCGGCACCACCAGCCTGCTCGGCGTGGCACTGGCGCAGGGTGACTGGCATGGCGTGGGCTTCCTGTGGGGCGTGCTGATCGCCTTCAGCCTCGGCGCGATGTGCAGCGGCCTCATCATCCAGGACAGCACGCTGCGGCTGGGGCGACGTTACGGCGTGGCGTTGCTGCTGGAATCGATGCTGCTGCTGGCGGCGATCCCGATGTTCGAACACCACGGCATGGCCGGCGCCTGGCTGGCCGCGATGGCCTGCGGCGTGCAGAACGCGCTCGCCACCACCTACAGCGGTGCGCTGATCCGCACCACGCACCTGAGCGGCATGTTCACCGACCTGGGCATCGGCCTGGGCCACTTGCTGCGCGGCCTGCCGCTGCCGATGCGCCGGCTTACGCTCAGCGGCTTGATCATCAGCGGCTTCCTCGGGGGCAGCCTGGCGGGCGCATGGTTGTTCGCGGCGTGGCATTACCACGCGTTGCTGGTGCCGGCGGCGATCACCGGCGTGGCGGGCGGCGGCTACGTGGCCTGGCGGCAGTGGACGCTGGCACGAGCGCGCCGCGTGGCGTGATCGTGATGCAGCCGGCGGGCGGCGGGTGCACAATCGCCGCATGAGTGCCCAAGTCCTTTCCGCCCTGACCATCGCAGGCTCCGATTCCGGCGGTGGCGCCGGCATCCAGGCCGACCTGAAAACCTTCGCCGCACATCGCGTGCATGGCCTGTCCGCCATCGCCGCGCTCACTGCACAGCACACCCGCGGCGTCACCGCGGTGCACGTACCGCCGGTAGACTTCCTGCGTGCGCAGATCGATGCCTGTTTCGAGGATTTCGAAATCCAGGCGGTGAAGCTGGGAATGCTCGCCAACGCGGCGGTGATCGACTGCGTGGCCGATGCACTGGAAGCGTATCGCCCGCCCTTCATCGTGCTCGACCCGGTGATGGTCGCCACCAGCGGCGCCAAGCTGCTGGCCGATGACGCGCTCGATGCCCTGCGCCAGCGGCTGCTGCCGATGGCCACGCTGATCACCCCGAACATTCCCGAGGCCGAATTGCTGCTCGGCCACCGCATCGCCGATGCCGCGGCGGCCGAGCGCGCGTGCGCCGAACTGCTGGACCTCGGCGCCACCGCCGTGCTGCTCAAGGGCGGCCACCTGTTCGAAGGGCAGCGCGTGATCGATCGGTTCGACGATGGCGTGGCGCAGCACGAATACATCCACGCGCGCCTGCCGATCGACGCGCATGGCACCGGATGCACGCTGGCTTCGGCGATCGCCGCGCAACTGTGCAATGGCCTGTCGCTGGCCAATGCGTGCGAGGCGGCGATCGATTACGTCGCGCGTGCACTGCAGGGGGGTTATCGCCCCGGTCGCGGCGAGGTGATGGTACTGGACCACTTCGGCGCGGCACGCCACGGA
Source organism: Pseudomonadota bacterium (assembly GCA_023386795.1). Lineage (GTDB taxonomy): Bacteria > Pseudomonadota > Gammaproteobacteria > Xanthomonadales > Xanthomonadaceae > Stenotrophomonas_A. Next base: position 18,585 of record JAEWJB010000059.1, on the reverse strand, counting down.
TGACGGTCGCCACGCGGGAGATCGAGGCTGTCGGCAGCGACGGTCATCGCTGGAAGCTCATCGCCCGCATTCCCGCGCACCCGCGTGCGGCCTTGCTGTGGCTGCCGGCACTCGGCGTGGCCGCGCGTCATTACGAAGCGCTGGCCGATGCTTTCGCCGCGCGCGGCATCGCCGTGCTGCTGCACGAATGGCGCGGCAACGGCAGCAGCAACATGCGTGCCTCGCGCGAATGCGATTGGGGCTATCGCGACATCCTCACGGGCGACTTGCCTGCGAGCCAGCGCGTGCTGCAAGACGTCGCCGGCGGTGTGCCGCTGTTGATCGGCGGGCACAGCCTGGGTGGGCAACTGGCGTGCTGCTACGCCGGCCTGCATCCGGCGGCATTCGCACGGCTGTGGCTGGTCGCCAGCGGCACGCCATGGTGGCGCAGCTTTCCCGCACCGCTGCGTTACGCGTTGCCGCTGGTGTATCACTTCTTGCCGTGGCTCGCACGGCGCAACGGGGTGTTGCCGGGTCGACGCGTGGGCTTCGGCGGCAACGAGGCCCGCGGGCTGATCGCCGATTGGTCGCGCGTGGGCCTGAGCAACCGTTACGCAGCACGCGGCATGGACGTGGACCTGGAAGCGGGATTGGCGCGCCTGTCGGTGCCTGTCGATACCGTGGTGATGACGCACGACTGGATGGCGCCGGCAGGCTCGATGCGCGCACTGACCGCAAAGATGGCCGGCCCCGTGACGCTGGACTTGCTGCCGGCCGCGCAAATCGGCGCCCCTGCCGACCACTTTTCATGGATGAAGACCCCGGCGACGGTGGCCGACCGGCTGGCCCGGGCAATCACGTGAAAATTTTTTGTGAGGGACCGTTGACGGGCACCGCATAGTCCCGCATAATTCTCCTCCTGACGACGCGCCCGTAGCTCAGTTGGATAGAGTACCTGGCTACGAACCAGGCGGTCGGGAGTTCGAATCTCTCCGGGCGCGCCACTCAGTCAAAGAGAAAGACGACGAGTTTACCTCGTCGTCTTTTTTTTGCGCCTACGCCGCACGCGTGACGCAGGCTCGGCAATCAGGCCTGCAATGCCGGCGGCGGCAACGCGTCGTCATGTATCTGCGGCACCAGCGCGATGGTGTCGTAGCCGGCCGCCCGCCACGCCTCCAGCCCACCCAGCAACGGACGCACGTCGGTGTACCGATGCTCGCGCAGGCGCGCGGCCAACCATGCGGCCGAGACCTCGTTCGGGCACGCGCAGAAGATCACCACGCCACGTTCGCGCGGTACGCGTGCGAGGATGTCGGCCAGCTGCCGCTCGTCGGCGAATTGCGCACCGGGGATCGTGTACGGCTCCAGGTCGCGATAACCGGGTGCGCGGATATCGAGCAGCGTTGGCGCCAGCGCCGGGTCCTGCATCAGCGCATAGAGTTCATCGACACTGATGCGCGCCGCTTCCAGAGAGCGCATCAACTGGTGCCGCCGCCACCAGCGCCACGCCACATACAACGCCAGCGCGACGCCGACCACGCCGAAGGCGCGCGCGCCCAGATCCGAGAGCAGGTCCAGCACGTGCTCGACCTGACCGGCAAACACCACGCCCAGGCCCAGACCGACCGCCGCCCACAATGCCGCGCCCAGCGTGTCGTAGCCGAGGAACGGCCGCATCCTCACCTGCATTGCGCCGGCCAGCGGCACCGACACCAGCGACAGGCCCGGCACGAACTTGGCAAACGCGAGCACGCGGATGCCAAGACGGCCGTAGAAGCGCTCGGTCTTCTTCATGCAGGTGTCGCGTGAGAGTGACAGCCGGCACAGCGACTGCAAGGTCCGCGTGCCGTAGCGGCGCCCTGCCAGGAACCACGCGGTGTCGCCCATCACGCTGGCGCTGATCGACAGCAGCCACGCGGCCACCACGCCCAGCCACGCATACGCCCCGCCCTGCAGCGTGTAGGTGGCACCGACCAGCACCAGCGTCGGCATCGCGGGCACCGGCAAGCCGAGCGCCAGCGCGAGCACGTTGACGAAGACCAGCGCCAAACCAAACTGCTCGACCAGGGCGTGCATGGGAATTTCCGTAAGGGATGCCGCAGCGTGGGGGCATTATCGCGCCAGGCCAGCCGAACCGGCGGAATGCTACGTTCCGGCCAGCCGCTGCAGCCAGCCGTCGAACAGCCCGGGCGCGCGCAGCCGGCGCAGCCACCAGGCCAGCGCCTCGCCCTGTTCGCCGGTACGCCAGGCCAGATAGAAGGTTTCATCCGGCTTGGGCTCTTCGACATCCACCGCCACCAGCGTGCCGGCCGCAATCGCGGCACGCGCGCAGGGCTCGGGCAGGAAGCCGCAGCCCAGGCCGGCCAGCTGCAAGGCGTACTTGCCCTGCATGTCCGGCACGCTGAGCACGTCCTGCGCCGACTGCAGGCCCACCGTACGCGGCAACAGGCGCCGGGCCGAATCGGCCACCGCCACCGCGCGGTGCAACGCCAGCTCGGCCGCATCGACATGCGCGCGCCCGGCCAGCGGGTGGGTGGGCGCCACCGCGAACACGAAGCGCACCGTGCCCATCGGCTCGACCACGTAACCGCCACCGCTCGGACCTTCGCCTGCCGCCACCAGCAAGTCCGCGCGGCGATCCAGCAGCGCCTCCCACGTGCCGGAAAGCGATTCGCTCACCAGCCGCAGGCGGGTACTGTCGGCCGCCTCGTAGAAGGCCGCGATGTCCCCGCCCAGCAGGGAGACGGGGAACAGCGAATCCAGTCCGAGCGCGAACTCCGACTCCCACCCCGAGGCCACCCGGCGCACGCGCACCTCCAGTTCCTGGGCTGCGCGCAGCAGGTGGCGGCCCTCCTTGAGCAATTCGCGACCGGCCTCGGTGGGCGTAGCCTTGGGACCCACGCGCTCGAACAGCTGCACGCCCAGGTCTTCTTCCAGTTTCGCCACGGTGTAGGAGATCGTCGAGGGCACCTTGTAGAGCACCTTGGCGGCCCCGGCGAAGGAACCCCGGCGATCGATGGCATCCAGGATCTGCAGGGCTTCGAGGCTGAGCTTCATGTTCGAATCCATCGATGATGGCGCTCGAATCTACTCGCTTTTTCTTTCCCGATGAAGCGCACAGACTGCTCGCCAAGGAGGAAACGCCTCCGATCGACACCATCGAATATCCAAGGAGAAAGACCATGTTGCAGATCCGCAAGAGCGATGCCCGGGGCCGCGCCGAACACGGCTGGCTGTCCTCGCGCCACACCTTCTCCTTCGCCCACTACCACGACCCGCGCTACATGGGCTTCGGCCCGCTGCGGGTGATCAACGAAGACCGCGTGCAGCCGGGCGAGGGCTTCGGTACCCATGGCCACCGCGACATGGAGATCATCTCCTACGTCCTGGACGGCGCCCTGGAACACAAGGACAGCATGGGGACCGGTTCGGTGCTGCACTACGGCGACGTCCAGCGCATGAGTGCCGGCAGCGGCGTCACCCACAGCGAGTTCAATGGCTCGCGCAGCGCGCCGGTGCACTTCATGCAGATATGGGTGATCCCGGAGCGCAACGGCATCGAGCCCAGCTACGAGGAAAAGCACTTCAGCCCCGAGGACAAGCGTGGCCAGCTGCGGCTGATCGCCTCGCCGGAGGCGGCCGATGGCGCCCTGAAGATCCACCAGGATGCGCGCCTGTACGCCTCCATCCTCGATGGCACCGACCGCGTGGAGTACGCATTGGCGGACGGACGCGGTGCCTATGTGCAGGTGGCGCGCGGCACGCTGGAGGTCAACGGCGTGGTGCTGTCGGCTGGTGACGCGGTGCAGGTACGGGACGAGTCCCTGCTGGTGTTCGCCAATGCCCAGGACGCCGAGTTCCTGTTGTTCGACCTGTCGCTGCAGGGCTGGCACTGAGCCAGGCCGGGAGGCGCGCCGCGTGATGCGGCGCGTCCTTCATGCCACGGCGAGGGAAGGCTTTACTTCGCCCGGCCGGATTTGCTTCCATGCCGGTCTCTTCCACCTGGAGCCGCCATGCTCACGCACCATGATGTTGCTTTTTCGAACCTGATCGACCGCGTCGCCCGCTACGGCGCAGCCACCTGCGCCTGGGACGACCTGTATGCTTGGTTCGGCGCCGAGGAGATCGACGCCACGGTCTGGCGCGCGGTGCATGCCCGGTACCGGGAGATCTGCACGCATTACGGCTTCGAAGAAGTGCCGGAGCTGCAGGTGTACCGCTTCGATGCCTTCTTCACCCTGATCCGCGAAGGCGCGGACGACGAGGGCGTGGCGATCATCGGCGCCGATGGCGAGCTGGAAGAAGAGACCGAAGACGAGGAAGACGGCGAGGCTTGATCGCCTGCCGGTGTCGCTTGATGGGAAGGCCGCCTCCGGGCGGCCTTTTTCGTGCTCGGACCGCGCTGCCCGCGCGGGCGGGAATCGTGCGCACTCCGACAGATAAATGACACCGACAGGCGTAGCATCGCGTCGCTAATCCGTCACACGGCACGTGGCAGAGTACGCGGCCGGCGGGAAACCCGCGCCGCACCACCCTCGCCCGTCGATTCCCGGCCTCCAAGAGCCCGCCATGAGCAGCACCCTTCGCGACAACGACATCGGGCATTGGGTATTGATCACCGAATGCGATGACGCGCCGGTGGCCTTCGAGGTTCGCCACGACGCGGCGCCGACGCCGGCGCAACGCGAGCAGGCGCAACGCTGCGGACAGCGTTGGGAGTTCCGGCCGGACGCTGCTTCCACGCCCGCTTGATACTTCCGCCACGAACACGCTGTCGATGCGCGGACATGAAAAAAGCCGCTGCAGGCAGCGGCTTTTGACGTGGCGGAGTGAGAGGGATTCGAACCCTCGATAGAGCTTTTGACCCTATACTCCCTTAGCAGGGGAGCCCCTTCGGCCTCTCGGGCATCACTCCGGGTTTTGCTTTGCATCCTGCCGCTGGTGTTTCGCGACAGGCGGCGAAGAATACCGGCAAGAGGGGGTCAACGTAAACCCTTTGTTGCGTTCAACCGGCGGAATCTTCCTGGCCGCCGCTACCCGAAGCGACCGGCTCATCGCCGCGCTGGATACGCTGGTAGATTTCTTCGCGATGCACCGCCACGTCCTTCGGCGCGGTGATGCCGATACGCACCTGATTGCCCTTCACGCCAAGCACCGTGACCGTGACGGAGTCGCCGATCATCAGGGTTTCGCCAACACGGCGAGTAAGGATCAACATGTCCAGAATCTCCAAGGGCCGGCGGTCCCGCCAGCACGCGACACCCGAAGGTGCCGCGGATAATAGGGAATAAAGAGCAGGAATGTTAACGACGCCCCTGCCCCCCATCAAGGTTCGCGGGCGCGGCGTTCAGGCCAAGTGAGGATTGACCCAGGCCAGGACGCCTTGCAAGGCGGGCGCAAGGGCGGGCCCGTCCTCGCCACCACCCTGGGCGAGATCCGGGCGGCCGCCGCCCTTGCCACCGATCTGACCGGCGACATGGGACAGGAGTTCCCCCGCTTTGACCTTGCCCGTTGCGGCGCCATTCACACCGGCTACGAGGGCGACCTTGCCCTCATGCACGCCGGCCAACAGGATCACCGCATCGCCCAGCTGCTGCTTGAGGCGATCCATGGCATCACGCAGCGCCTTGGCGTCGAAACCCTCCAGGCGCACGGCCAGCACCTTGATGCCGCCCACGTCGACCGCCTGGGCGCCGAGATCGGCCGTGGCGCCCGAAGCGACCTTGGCTTTCAGCTGCTCCAGTTCGCGTTCCAGACGCTTCTGGCGCTCGCCCAGCTGGCGGATCTTGTCGACCACGTCCTGCGTGCTGGCACCCACCAGTTCGGCCGCCTCGTGCAGGCGACGCTCTTCATCGCCGACGTAATCGAGCGCGCCCTGCCCGGTCACCGCCTCGATGCGGCGCACGCCGGCGGACACACCGCCTTCGGCGGTGATCTTGAACAAGCCGATATCGCCGGTGCGCGACACATGGGTACCACCGCACAGCTCGGTGGAATAGTCGCCCATCTTCAGCACGCGAACCTGCTCGCCGTACTTTTCGCCGAACAAGGCCATCGCGCCGAAATCCAGCGCTTCCTGCATGCCCATGTTGTGCACTTCGGCGGCGTTGTTGGCGCGCACCTGCGCGTTGACCTTGCGCTCGATCACCGCCAGTTCCTCGGCGGTGAGCGGCTGGAAGTGCGAGAAGTCGAAACGCAGCCGGTCCGGCGCCACCAGCGAACCCTTCTGCTGCACGTGGGTGCCGAGCACCTCGCGCAGTGCGGCGTGCAGCAGGTGGGTAGCGGAGTGATTGAGGATGGTGGCGCCACGGCGCGCGCCATCGACGTTACCCGACAGCACATCGCCCACGCGCAACACGCCCGTGACCAGGCGGCCGACATGGCCATGGAACTGGCCGGCAAATTTGTGGGTGTCCTCGACATCGAAGTCGACACCGGCGCCGGACAGGCGACCGGTATCGCCAACCTGCCCGCCGGATTCGGCATAGAACGGCGTGCGGTCGGTCAGCACGATGGCATCGTCGCCGGCGGCGATGGACTCGACCGGGCGGCCATCCTTCAGCAATGCCACGACCTTGAGGCCAGTGGCGTCGAGTTGCTCGTAGCCCAGGAACTGGGTCGGGCTGAGCTGGGCCACCAGGTCGGCCGGCAGCGCGGTGCCGCCGCCGAACTTGCCCGCGGCGCGCGCGGTTTCGCGCTGCTGCGCCATGGAGGCCTCGAAGCCGGCCATGTCCACTTCCAGGCCGCGTTCGCGCGCGATGTCGGCGGTAAGGTCGACCGGGAAGCCATAGGTGTCGTACAGGCGGAACGCATCCGCGCCGGCAATGGCGATGCCCGAGCGCGAGGCGATCTCGTCGAAGATCTTCATGCCCGCATCGAGCGTCTCGGCGAAGCGCTCCTCCTCCGCCTTGAGCGCGCGCTCGACGGTGGCCTGTGCAGCCGGCAGTTCCGGATAGGCCTCGCCCATCAGCTCGGACAACGTGCCCACCATCTTGTGAAAGAACGGCTGGCGCACGCCCAACATCCACCCATGGCGCAGGGCGCGGCGGATGATGCGGCGCAGGACGTAGCCGCGGCCTTCATTCGACGGCAGCACGCCGTCGACGATGAGGAACGAGCAGGCGCGGATATGGTCGGCGATCACGCGCAGGGACTTGTTCTCCAGGTCCGCGGTGCCGGTCAGCTCGGAGGCCTTGCGGATCAGCGTCTGGAACAGGTCGATCTCGTAATTGCTGTGCACGTGCTGGAGGATCGCCGCCAGGCGCTCCAGGCCCATGCCGGTGTCTACGCACGGGGCCGGCAGCGGGATCAGGGTGCCGTCGGGCTGGCGGTCGAACTGCATGAACACCAGGTTCCAGATCTCGATGAAACGGTCGCCATCCTCGTCGGGCGAGCCCGGGGGGCCGCCGGCGATATGCGCGCCATGGTCGTAGAAGATCTCGGTGCACGGACCGCAGGGGCCGGTGTCGGCCATCTGCCAGAAGTTGTCCGACGCGTAGGGGGCGCCCTTGTTGTCACCAATGCGCACGATGCGCTCTTCCGGCACGCCGACCATGTCGCGCCACAGCGCATAGGCCTCGTCGTCGGTGTGGTAGACGGTCACCAGCAGGCGCTCGGCCGGCAGCTTGAACACCTGCGTCAGCAGCTCCCAAGCCCAGGCGATGGCGTCCTTCTTGAAGTAATCGCCGAACGACCAGTTGCCCAGCATCTCGAAGAAGGTGTGGTGGCGAGCGGTATAGCCGACCGAATCGAGGTCGTTGTGCTTGCCGCCGGCGCGCAGGCAGCGCTGCACGTCGGCCGCACGAACGTAGCTGCGCTTCTCGGCGCCCAGGAACACATCCTTGAACTGCACCATGCCGGAATTGGTGAACAGCAGCGTCGGGTCATTGCCCGGCACCAGCGGCGCGGACGGCACGATGGTGTGGCCCTTCCCCTGGAAGAACGCGAGGAAGTCGGCACGGATCTGGGAGGTGGTGAATTTGGCGGGTGCGTTCATGGGGCTGGCAGTCAGGCGGGCGGCGGCGTCCGGTGTCCTGCCTTCCATATGGGGGGGCGGAACGCACCGTACAACCTTGAACCCACAAGGTTATCAGGCCTTGGCCGCTCAGTCGTCAGCCTCGAAGCGGGTCGCCGCGCGGATGGTGTCGGCGTCGAAGCCGCGGCGTGCCAACAGGTCGGCGGCCTTGCGCCGTTGTGCCAGGTCCTGGGGACCCGCCTCGCCGAAGCGTCGGCGCACCAGGTCGCGGGCGTTCTCGCGCCAATCGCCTTCGTAGGCTTCCATGGCTTGGGTGACGGCCTCGCGATCCAAACCATGCGCACCCAGCTCGGCCCGCACGTGCAGCGGACCGTAGCCACTGGCGGCACGTGCGCGCACCAAGGACTCGGCGAAACGCGCGTCGTCCTGCCAGCCCTCGCCGGCCAGGCGGGCGACGGCAGCATCGGCCTCCTCGGCTTCCACGCCCCGGCCGCGCAGCTTGCGCACCAGTTCCTTGCGCGAGTGCTCGCGTCGCACCAGCAGGCCCAGCGCCCGCTGCACGGGCGTGGGCTCCGGTCGCGGCCGGCGGCCGCGACGACGGCCTTCTGCCTCGTCGTTCATGTACGTTCCTGCCGTGATCCAGAGACATCGCGCCGTCCATGGCGCCTGCCCTCCTGGCTTGCATAAAAGCTACCGCGGGTACGACGGCACTGACTCCGCCGCCCCGCGATAGGTGAAAACTTACTCGTCGTCGCCGTCGTCGCCTTCCTCGCGCGCAGCCTCTGCCGGCTGGAACTTCTCGCGCAGCTCGGCTTCGAGCTTGGCCGCCACCTGCGGGTTGTCGCGCAGGTAGCCACGGGCGTTGTCCTTGCCCTGGCCGATGCGTTCATCGCCGTAGCTGTACCAGGCGCCGGCCTTCTCGACGAGCTTGGCATCCACGCCCATGTCGATCAGTTCGCCCTCGCGGCTGATGCCCTCGCCGTAGAGGATTTCGGTGACGACCTGCTTGAACGGAGGCGCCAGCTTGTTCTTGACCACCTTGATCTTGGTCTGGTTGCCGATGATCTCGTCGCCCTTCTTGATCGCGCCGATGCGGCGGATATCCAGGCGCACGGACGCATAGAATTTCAGCGCGTTGCCACCGGTGGTGGTTTCCGGGCTCTGGCCCGGCATCATCACGCCGATCTTCATGCGCAGCTGGTTGATGAAGATCACCAGCGTGTTGGAGCGCTTGATGTTGCCGGTGAGCTTGCGCAGCGCCTGGCTCATCAGGCGGGCCTGCAGGCCCGGCAGCTGGTCGCCCATCTCGCCTTCGATTTCTGCCTTCGGGGTGAGCGCGGCCACCGAGTCGATGACCAGGATATCCACCGAGCCCGAGCGCACCAGCATGTCGGCGATTTCCAGCGCCTGCTCGCCGGTATCCGGCTGGGAGAGCAGCAGGTCATCGACATTGACGCCCAGCTTGGCGGCGTAGATCGGGTCCAGCGCATGCTCGGCGTCGATGAAGGCCGCGGTGCCGCCCTTCTTCTGGCATTCGGCGATGGCCTGCAGGGTGAGCGTGGTCTTGCCCGAGGACTCCGGCCCGTAGATTTCCACCACGCGGCCCTTCGGCAGGCCGCCGATGCCCAAGGCGATATCCAGCATCAGCGAGCCGGTCGGAATGGCCTCCACAGGCTCCACGACCCGGTCGCCCATGCGCATCACCGAACCCTTGCCGAACTGCTTTTCGATCTGGCTCAGGGCGGCGGAAAGGGCGCGCTTCTTGTTCTCGTCCATCTGGGTGGTCCTCGTCAGTGATTTCGGTATGGCGTCAATCTAAGGGTCGCGTATCGCACAGGCTGAGATTGCCGGCGACGCATTCAATTTATTTTTCTGGGATGACCCGCGGTAGCGGCCTGGGCCTTGACCGGCCGTCGGAAAACGACGGCCCGCCGACTGGGAAGCCGGCTCAACGATTTGGCCTGAGCAGGCCGCAATACAGGCCTTCGATGGCGAAGTCCTGATCCGGCAGCACCTCGATGGGGGCGTAGTCCGGATTGCGTGGCAGCAGGCGGATGCGGTCCTTGCCGATCTTCAGCAGCTTGACGGTGATTTCCTCATCGATGCGGGCCACCACGATCTGCCCGGAGCGGGCATCACGGGTGCGGTGCACGCCGATCAGGTCGCCGTCGAAGATGCCTTCGTCGATCATCGAATCTCCCTGCACCTTGAGCAGGTAGTCCGGCGCCGGGGAGAAGAAGACCCGATCCAGCACGACAAAGTCTTCAGAGCCGATATCGGCGCCGATCGGCAGGCCGGCGGCAACCCGGCCCAGCACCGGCAGGCGCAGCACGTCATCGGCGCGGATGGCCTCGTCGTTGGCGGCCGGCGTGGGGGTAGTAGCCTCGGCCGTCGGGGCCACCAGGCGGATACCCCGCGCCTGGCCTGGCACGCGGCGGATGGCGCCGGCCTGTTCCAACGCCTCCAGGTGGTATTGGGCGGCGCGCACGCCCTTGAAGCCGAAGGCGCGGGCAATCTCGGTCTGCGAGGGGGGCACGCCCTCCCCTTCGATCCGCTCGGCGATCATGGCCAGGATGGCTTGCTGGGTGTCGGTCAGGTCCATGGTTAGTAGTATTACTACTAACAGCATGGGCATGCAATGTTTTTCTTGGCGCTGTGGGGGCGGCTGGTTTCGTGGCTCGCGGTGCGGGCCCCGGGCTGGCGCATAGGTCCGTCACGGCTCGGTCAGACATCCTGTCTGACTCGCCGCCGCGGGCCATCCATGGCCCGCTGACGAACCTATGCGCCAGCCCGAGGCTAGGCGCGTCATTGATCCCACTTCGATAGCGCGCGCGGTGTGGGTGGCGCGCGCCTTTTGACGGCATCCGGTCGTGATGATCTTGAGGGTCTGCGGGGGCTGGGCCCTTTAGGGACCGTAGGCGACATGGATGTCGCCTACGAGCCCCCATGGATGGGTTCACGGCGTGTCCCGAAAGGGCCCCGCCCCCGCAGGCCGTGCACAAAAACAAGCCAGCCGATCAACCTCGAAGGCCAAATCAAATCACCGCAACCGGAACCCAGAATCGGCGACCCATGGCCGCCCAAGACCCCCACCCCTACCGACTCCGCCAGATCGCATAAAGAATCCACAACCCGCACAACCCGGCACCGACGAACCCGGTCACCCCCATGGCCAGCAGCCACCGGCTGGACACCCCGCCGATACTGTTCATCACGATGGAAGACCCGATGATCAGCGCCGCCGTCACGATTCCCATCGTCAGGCGATTGGCTGCGCGATTGACCTGGTCACCGAACCCCTTGAGCGCCTCGGTCTCCACCCGCAACTGCAGGCGCCCGCGCTTGGCCGCCTGCAGCAGCCGGCGCAGGTCGCGCGGCAGATCGCCGGCCAGTTCGAGCAACCCGCCCACGCCGCGCCGCCCGCGCTGCCACAGCTGCGCCGGGCCGAAGCGCTGCAGCATCACCCGCTGCAGGTAGGGCCGCGCCTCGCTGGCCATGTCGAAATCCGGATCGAGCTGGCGCCCCATCCCCTCCAGCGTCAGGAACGCCTTGATCATCAGCGCCAGGTCCGAAGGCAGCACCAGGGAATGGTCGCGCAGGATCCCGGTGATGTCGGCCAGCATCTGCCCGATGCGCAGCTCCTTCAGCGGCACCCCGCGATACTGCTCCACGAACAGCGCCACGTCCGTCTGCAACCGGCCCTCGTCCACCTCCAGCCCGCCGTCGGCCCAGCCCAGCAGCACGTCGGTCACCGCCTCGGCATCGTGCTCCACCGCCCCGTGCAACAGCCGCGCGATCTGGAAACGACGCTCCTCGGTGAGCCGGCCGACCATGCCGAAGTCGATCACCCCGATGCGACCATCGCGCAGATAGAAGATGTTTCCGGGATGGGGATCGGCATGGAAATAGCCATCCTCCAGCACCATCTTCAACACGATGCCCGCGCCCCGTCGCGCCAGCTCGACGCGGTCCAGGCCCGCTGCATCCACTGCCGCCAGGTCGCGCCCCGGGATGCCGTCCACGAAGTCCTGCACGTTGAGCGACGCGCAGGTCCACTCCCAATGCACGGCCGGAATGAAGATCTCCGGGTGTCCGGCGAAATGGCCGGCGATCTTCTCGGCATGCCGGCACTCGGCGGCGAAATCCAGTTCCCGCCGCAGCGACACGGTGAATTGCCGCACCACCTCCGCCGGCCGGTAGCGGCGCAGGTCCGGCAGCTGTGCCTCGATCACTTCGGCCAGGCGCGCGAGCAGGCGCAGGTCCGCCTCGATCACCTCGCCGATACCTGGTCGCCGGATCTTGAGCACCACGGCGCGCCCATCATCCAGCCACGCACGATGGGTCTGCGCCAGGGAGGCCGCGGCCAGCGGCTGTTCGTCCAGACGCGCGAAAATGTCTTCCGGTGCAGCGCCCAGATCGGCCACCAGTTGCGGACGCACCTGTTCGAACGGCAGCGCCGGCACCGCGTTCTGCAATTCGCTCAGCTCGGCGATCCACTCCGGAGGCAGCAGGTCCACGCGCGTGGCCATCACCTGGCCCAGCTTGACGAAGGTCGGGCCGAGGTCCTCCATCGCACGACGCACCCGCGTGGCAGCGGACATGCGCAGCATCTCGTCGGCGTTGTGCCAATGCAGCAGGCGGCCAGCGCGCTCCAGCCATTGCGCCAGGCCGATGCGACGCACGATGTCGCCGAAACCGTAGCGGATCAGCACCGAGGCGATTTCCTGCATCCGCCCCAGGTCGCGTACCGTGCCCAGCGCCTCCCACATCAGCGCACCCTCCCCTCACCGGCCCGGGGCGCCGTGCCCTTCACAGCAGCGTACCCAACCCACGCAGCGCGGAGGCCACCGTCTGGCGACGCACCGCGTCGCGGTCGCCGTCGAAATGGAACACCTCGGCCTTGGCGTAGCCCCCTCGGCGCTTCCAGCCGATCCACACCGTGCCGACCGGCTTGTCGTCGCTGCCGCCCCCGGGCCCGGCGATGCCGGTCACCGCCACGGCGATGCTCGCGCCGGAGTTGACCAGCGCGCCGGACACCATCTCGATCACCGTCTCGCGGCTCACCGCGCCATGCACTTCCAGCGTCTGCGGGCGCACGCCGAGCAAGGCCTGCTTGGCCTCGTAACTGTAGGCGGCCATGCCGCAATCGAACCACGCCGAGGAACCGGCAACATCGGTCACCGCCTTGGCGATCCAGCCGCCGGTGCAGCTCTCGGCGGTGACCAGGCGCTCGCGCGCACCCTGCAGTTGGTGTCCCAGCAGCTCGGCGAGCTGCCGCAGTTCGGCGTCGGTCGGACTCATGGCGGATCGGTTCGGGGGATGGCTGCCTTTTTAGCCCAATCCGGCAGCGCTGTCGCCCCGACCGCCGCGGTCACCATTCCTCGGCGGGCGGTTCCGGCAGCAACGCGCGGATCGGCGCACCATCGCGGCTGGCGGCCAGGCGCTCGGCTTCGGCGATGGGAATATCGACTTCCAGCAGCCAGCCGTCTTCGTCGGCCTGCTCGCCCTGTACCACTTCCAGCGCATGCAGGCGCGAACGCAGGCGTCCGGCCGACGGCGGCAGCCGCAGCGAACCGGTGACGTGTTGCAGGCCCAGGCGCTGGCCGAGCACGCGCTGCAGCAGTTCCAGCCCGCGCCCGTCCCGCGCGGAAATCCACACTCGTTCGCGCCGCGCCTGGTCGGGCACGCCGTCTTGCGCGTCGTGACGCACCTCGGCGCCCTCGATGCGGTCGATCTTGTTGAACACCAGCAGCTGCGGCAAGTCGCCCGCGCCGACGGCCTGCAGTACTTCGTCCACCTGGCGGATGCGGTCCTCGCGCAGCGGATCGGCGGCATCCACCACATGCAGCAGCAAGTCGGCCTCGCGCGCTTCGGACAAGGTCGAACGGAACGCGGCGACGAGTTCATGTGGCAGGTCGCGCACGAAGCCCACGGTATCGGCCAGGATCACGTTGCCGCCCGGCAGCGAAATGCGGCGCACGGTGGGGTCCAGAGTGGCGAACAGTTGGTCGGCGGCGTAGGCCTCGGCGCCGGTCAACGCATTGAACAGGGTGGACTTGCCGGCGTTGGTATAGCCGACGAGCGCGATGCGCGGCAGCTCGCTGCGCACGCGCGCGCGGCGCATCTGCGTGCGCTGTACCTCCACCTTCTCCAGCCGCTTCTGCAGCTGTTCCACCCGCTTCTGCAGCAGGCGGCGGTCGGTTTCCAACTGGGTTTCACCCGGGCCGCGCAGGCCGATCGAACCGCCGCGCTGGCGCTCCAGGTGGGTCCAGCCGCGCACCAGCCGCGTGGCCAGGTGGCGCAACTGCGCCAGCTCGACCTGCAACTTGCCTTCGTGGCTGTGCGCCCGCTGGGCGAAGATATCCAGGATCAGGCCGGTGCGGTCGATCACCCGCCGCTGCAGGGCCCGTTCCAGGTTGCGCTCCTGCACGGGCGAGAGCGAGTGGTTGACCAGCACCAGGTCGGCGCCGGTCGCATCGGCCGCCGCCTTGACCTCTTCCAACTTGCCGCTGCCGATCAGCGTGGACGGGCTGGGGCGGTCGATGCGCGCGGTCAGCGTCGCGGCCACGGTGGCACCGGCCGACTTGGCCAGGTCCACGAACTCCTCGAGCACATCCTCCTCGGCAGGCCCACCGGCGTGGGTCTGGATCAACAGCGCGTGTTCGCCTCGCTTGGAGCGGTCAAACACGCAGGACTCCGGTATTACTCGACTTCATCTTCCGCCTGGGAACCATCATTGGACTGCACGTAGCCACCGCCCGGCCCCACGCGGACATTGCGCGCCGGCACGACGGTGGAAATGGCGTGCTTGTAGACCATCTGGCTGACGGTATTACGCAGCAGCACAACGAACTGGTCGAAGGACTCGATCGTCCCCTGCAGCTTGATCCCGTTGACCAGATAGACCGAGACCGGCACCCGCTCCCGACGCAGGGCGTTCAGAAAAGGGTCCTGCAAGGATTGCCCCTTGGACATCACACACGCTCCGTTATTGTTCTTATGTTGCCGGTCGACCCGCTTTCCCCAGCCGGTTCCGGAACGGTGATGTTACACGCCTGTTGCCGGCCCGCCAGCACCCTTTGTGGCGAAGAAGGCAGCCGATGCCTGTTCAAGCTGACGGCGGTCACGCTCCGGGTCGAACCAGCGCGCGTCCAGTTCCCCGCGCAGCCACGTCAGCTGCCGCTTGGCCAGCTGGCGGGTCGCCTGAATGGCCTTGTCGCGGAAGGTGGCGGCGTCGGTGGTGCCGTCGAGGAACTCCCAGGCCTGCCGGTAACCCACCGCCCGCACGGCCGGCAGGTCCAGCGGCGCGGCGACCGCCTGCATCCCGGGCAGCGCGCGCAGCTGGCGCACTTCGTCCAGGAAGCCGTCGGCCAGCATGGCGTCGAAGCGGCGCGCGATGCGATCGTGCAGGACGGCACGCTCAGCCGGCGCAAGCACCAGCTTGAGCACCCGCAGGGGCAGTCGCGGCCCGGCCGGCTGCGACTGCCACCAGCTGATCGGCTTGCCGCTGAGCCGGTAGACCTCCAACGCACGCTGGATGCGCTGCGGGTCGGTGGCATGGATGCGCGCGGCGGCCGGCGGATCCACTTCGGCGAGCTGCCTGTGCAGCGCCGGCCAACCGCTGGCCTCCGCCTCGGCGGCGAGGCGGGCGCGCACGGACGCATCGGCCGGTGGCATCTCGGCCAGGCCCTCGAGCAATGCGCTGAAGTACAGGCCGGTCCCGCCGGCCAGGATCGGCACGCGCCCGCGGGCAACGATCTGTTCGATCGCCGCACGCGCATCCACCGCGAACTCGGCGGCCGAATACGTCTGCCAGGGGTCGCGCACATCGAGCAGGTGGTGCGGCACGGCCGCCTGCAGTGCCGCGTCCGGCTTGGCCGCGCCGATATCCAGCCCGCGGTAGACCAGCGCCGAGTCGACACTGACGATCTCCCCGCCCAGCCGCTGCGCCCATTCGATCGCCAGCGCAGTCTTGCCGCTGGCGGTCGGGCCCATCAGCGCGATCGCCCGCGGACGGCGATCCGCCGGCATCAGTCTTCGTCCGGCCAGCGGATCGTCGGCGCGGCGGTGGCGCGCTCCCGGCGCGGCACCGGGACCGCGTCGATTGCCGCCCACACCTTCAATGCGTCCACGGTGGGCGCCACATCGTGCACGCGCAGCAGCAAGGCACCGCGCTGCGCGGCCACCAGGTGCGCGGCGACCGAACCGGCCACCCGCTCACCGGGCACGCTACGCCCGGTGATTTCGCCGATGCTGCGCTTGCGCGACAGCCCGGCCAGCAGCGGCAAGCCGAACTCGACGAAGCGCTCCAGCCCGGCCAGCAGCTGCAGGTTGTGCGCGGTGGTCTTGCCGAAGCCGAAGCCGGGGTCGAGGATGAGCCGGCGCTTGTCGATGCCCGCCATCTCCGCGGCGAACACGCGCTCGGCCAGGAAGCGGTGCACGTCGGCCACGACGTCTTCGTAGACCGGGTTGTCCTGCATCGAGCGCGGCTCGCCGAGCATGTGCATCAGCACGACCGGCACCCGCAGCTCGGCGGCTGCCTCCAGCGCGCCCGGTGCGCGCAAGCCGTAGATGTCGTTGATGAGGCCCGCGCCGGCGGACACCGCCGCGCGCATCACCTCCGGCTTGAAGGTGTCGATGCTGATCGGCAACGCGGTGCGTGCGGCCAGTTGTTCGATCACCGGCACGACGCGGCGCAGTTCCTCCTCCAGCGATACCGGCTCGGCGCCCGGACGCGTGGATTCGCCGCCGATGTCCAGCACGTCGGCGCCTTCTTCGGCCAGCTTCAGGCCGTGGGCGACCGCGGCCTCGACGGTGTCATGCGCGCCGCCGTCGGAGAACGAATCCGGGGTGACGTTGACGATGCCCATCACCCGCGGGCGATCGAGTCGCAGCGCGCGGCCGTTGCAGTCCAGCACCAGGGCGGTATCGAACATCAGGCGCTCCGGGCGCGCGAAAGGCGCGGCATCGCGGGAATCGGAAGATCGGCGGAAAGCGGCATGGGGCGACCTCTGTGCAAGCGGCCGCCATTGTCGCGCACGGTGCGCGGCCGTGCCTACCGAACGGCCGGCGCCGTGGGCGGGCGCGGACTTGTGGTGGCCGGACCACGCGTTGCCGTCGGTGACCGCGTCGATGATCTTCCAGCGTCAGCACATCGCCTTTGCTGCAACCCCCCCCAAAAAAAAGCGCCCCGAAGGGCGCGTTCCATTTTGGACCCGCGGTGGCCGGATCAGACCTGCTCGGCCGGCCCGGCGATCGGCGGCAGCGGCCGCGAGGAGTTCTTGTCGTTGCCGTCCTTGCCCGACTTGCCCCAACCCGCCGGCGGCGGCGGATCGCGGCCCTCCATGATCGCGTCGATCTGCGGCGCGTCGATGGTCTCGTACTGCAGCAGCAACTGCGACATCGCATGCAGCTTGTCGAGGTTGTCGGTGAGGATCTGGCGGGTCTTGCCGTAGGCCTTGTCCAGGATCGAGCGCACGACCTCGTCGATCTTGCGCGCGGTCTCGTCGGAGACGTTCTTGTGCTGGGTGACCGAACGGCCCAGGAACACCTCGTCCTCCTCCTCCCCGTAGGCCACCGGGCCAAGTTCGTCGGACAGGCCCCACTTGGTGACCATGTTGCGGGCCATCTTGGTGGCACGCTCGATGTCGTTGGAGGCGCCGGTGGTGACCTTGTCCTCGCCGAAGATCAGCTCCTCGGCCACGCGCCCGCCGTACAGCGAGCACAGCTGGGACTCGATCGCCACGCGATTCATCGAGTACTTGTCGCCTTCCGGCAGGTACATCGTCACGCCCAGGGCGCGGCCACGCGGAATGATGGTGACCTTGTAGACCGGGTCGTGCTCGGGCACCAGGCGGCCGACGATGGCGTGGCCGGCCTCGTGGTAGGCGGTCAGCGTCTTCTCGTCCTCGCTCATGGCCATCGAGCGGCGCTCGGCGCCCATCAGGATCTTGTCGCGCGCGCGGTCGAAGTGGTCCATGCGCACTTCCTTGGCGTTCTCGCGTGCGGCGAACAGCGCCGCCTCGTTGGCGAGGTTGGCCAGGTCGGCACCGGAGAACCCCGGGGTGCCACGAGCAATGACCATCGGCTCGACGTCGTCGGCCAGCGGCAGCTTGCGCATGTGCACCTTGAGGATCTGCTCGCGGCCCTTCACGTCCGGCAGGCCGACCACGACCTGGCGGTCGAAGCGGCCCGGGCGCAGCAGCGCCGGGTCCAGCACGTCCGGGCGGTTGGTCGCGGCGATGACGATCACACCCTCACCACCTTCGAAACCGTCCATCTCCACCAGCAGCTGGTTCAAGGTCTGCTCGCGCTCGTCGTGACCGCCGCCCAGGCCGGCGCCGCGATGGCGGCCGACCGCGTCGATCTCGTCGATGAAGATGATGCACGGCGCGTGCTTCTTCGCCTGTTCGAACATGTCGCGCACGCGCGAGGCGCCGACGCCGACGAACATCTCGACGAAATCGGAACCGGAAATCGAGAAGAACGGCACCTTCGCCTCGCCGGCGATCGCCTTGGCGAGCAGCGTCTTGCCGGTACCCGGCGGGCCGACCATCAGCACGCCGCGCGGGATCTTGCCACCGAGTTTCTGGAACTTGGACGGATCGCGCAGGAACTCCACTAGTTCGGAG
>JAEWJB010000051.1 GCA_023386795.1 Pseudomonadota bacterium | reverse complement strand
CCGGAGCCCGCATCGGCACCGCGTCCAGCGCGCCAGTCGCCGGCCGCGCCGACGCTGCAGCCGGGCGATTCGCTCACCGTGCGCAGCGGCCAGACGCTGTCGGGCATCGCCGCGCAGCTGGCCGGTGACGATGCTTCGCTGGACCAGACCATGGTCGCGCTGCTGCGCGCCAACCCGGACGCCTTCATCGGCGGCAACATCAACCGGCTCAAGGCCGGTGCGGTGCTGCGCACGCCGGCGCAGGAAGAACTGGCGCGCGTGGGCGCGGCAGAGGCGCGCGCGATGGTGCGCGAACAGGCCGCCCAGTGGCGGCAGGCCCGTGCGGCGATTCCACAACCGGCCGAAGCCGGCGCGGCGGCCTCCCCGGCGGCGAGCAGCCCGGCGCCCAACGCCGCGGCGGCACCGGCCGCGGAAGGTGCGCGCCTGGAAATTGCGCCGGCCGTGGCCAGCGATGCGAAGAATGCCGGAACGACCAGCGGCACCGGTGCCGGAGGCGAGGGAGACATGGCGGCGAACGAACAATTGCAGCAGGCGCGCGAGGACATCGCCACGCGCGACGCCGAGATCCAGGAGCTGCGCAACCGCGTGGGCGAGCTGGAGAAGCTCAAGCAGGACCAGCAGAAGCTGATCGCGATGAAGGACACCGACCTGGCTGCCGCGCAGGCGCGGCTGGCCAAGGCCGGTCCGGCGCCGGGTACCGAGTCGGGCACGCCGATGTGGCTGTGGGGCGGGCTGGCCTTGGTGGTCGCCGGCCTGGCCGCGTGGCTGGCCTCGCGCCGCCGCAAGCCTTCGCCGCTACCGCCGTTGCCGCGCCAGGGGTTCGACGCGGCGACGCTGGCGGCCGCCGTGCCGGGAGTCGCTGCGCCGAGCGTGGGCGAGCGCGAGGTCGATCGCGAAGTCGAGCTGGAGGAAGTCGACCTGCGCGAGGAAGAGCACGCGCCGTGGCACGCGCCTGTCGAGGACGAGCCGGCGCCGGCCATCGCGCCCGAGCCCACGGCCCCGGCATGGCACGCCGATGCCGTGGCGCCGCTCAACCCGGTGCCCGCCGGCCGCGACCGTCTCGAACTGGCGGTCGCGTACCTGGATCTGGGGGATACTGAAACCGCGCGCAGCCTGTTGCTGGAAGTGGCACAGGGCCCGGATGCCGACGCCCGCGCAGAGGCCGTGGCGCTGCTCGGCCAGCTGCGCTGAGTTCCTTTCGCCCGTACCGCGCGCAGCGGGGCGGGCGAGATCACCGCAACAACCCGGCGGCCCTGGTCGCCGCAACCGGAAGGCAGCATGCGTTACGCCCTGGGCGTGGAGTACGACGGCAGCGAATTCCTGGGCTGGCAGCAGCTCGGTGAACACGGCGGGCCGAGCGTGCAGGCCACGCTGCAGGAGGCGTTGTCCTCCATCGCCGATGCCCCGGTGTCGGTGGTGTGTGCCGGCCGAACCGATGCCGGCGTGCACGGCGAATGCCAGGTCGTGCATTTCGACAGCGACGCCGGGCGCGACCCCCGTGCCTGGATGCTCGGCACCACTACGCGCCTGCCGCGCTCGGTGGCGGTGCGCTGGTGCGTGCCGGTCGCCCACGATTTCCACGCACGCTTTTCCGCGCGCGCGCGCCGCTACCGCTATCGCCTGCTGAACCGCACGGTACGCCCGGCGCTGTATCGCCAGACCCTGAGCTGGGAGCGGCGCCCGCTGGATGCTGCGGCCATGCATGAAGCGGCGCAGGCGCTGCTGGGCGAGAACGATTTCGGCGCGTTCCGCAGCGTGCAGTGCCAGGCGCTGCACGCGCGGCGTGACCTGCAGGCGATCTCGGTGCGGCGTGAGGGGGAAGTGATCGAAGTGGCCGTGCAGGCGAATGCATTCCTTCATCACATGGTGCGCAATATCGTGGGCTCACTGGTTCTGGTCGGCGCCGGTGAGCAACCGGTGGAATGGATCGCCGAGTTGCTGGCTGGACGCGACCGCACAGTGGCCGGACCGACCGCGCCGCCCCAGGGGCTGGTCTTCGTCGGGCCGCTGTATGACCGCCAATGGCAGCTGCCCACCGAGGTCACGCAATGAATCGAACGCTGTACCGGACACGCATCAAATTCTGTGGCATGACCCGCGCCGGCGACATTCGCCTGGCTGGCGAACTGGGCGTGGACGCGATCGGCTTCGTGTTCGCGCACGGCAGCCCGCGCCGCGTGGCGCCGGCCGAGGCGCGCGCGATGCGCCAGGCCACCGCGCCGATGGTTGATGTGGTGGCGCTGTTCCGCAACAACACCAAGGACGAGGTGCGCGAGGTCGTGCGCACCGTCCGCCCGAGCCTGCTGCAGTTCCATGGCGAGGAAGAGGACAGTTTCTGCCGCAGTTTCAGCCTGCCGTACATGAAGGCCATTCCGATGGGCGGTACGCAGGTGCAGAATGCGCGCGCGCTGCAGATGGCCTTCCCGAACGCGGCTGCGTTCCTGTTCGACAGCCACGCCCCCGGCGGCAGCGGCGGCAGCGGCGGCACGTTCAACTGGGCACAGATTCCCACCGGGCTGCATCGCCCGTTCCTGCTGGCCGGCGGCATCACGCCGGAGAACGCGTTCGACGCAGTGGTGGCGACGCTGCCGTGGGGCGTGGATGTGTCCAGCGGGATCGAAAGCGAGCCGGGCATCAAGGACGGCGAGAAGATGCGGCGGTTCGTCGAGGAAGTGCGGCGGGCCGATTGCCACGAGATGTCGTGAGCATTGGCCGGCGGCGGGGCGGCCCCCCCGCCGGCCAATGCTCACGACATCTCGTGGCAATCGGCCCGCCGCACTTCCTCGACGAACCGCCGCATCTTCTCGCCGTCCTTGATGCCCGGCTCGCTTTCGATCCCGCTGG
>JAEWJB010000026.1 GCA_023386795.1 Pseudomonadota bacterium | reverse complement strand
GGCGACATGGATGTCGCCCTACGAGCCCCGCATGGATGCGGAAGTTGGCGTCCCCCGCCAGGGCATCGCCCCGGGCGCCCGCGCGATAGCAATGAAAACGCCGGCTCTTCGCAGAAAACCCAAAATTCCCAGCAGGGATTGGTTGCGAGTGCACCGGTCTTCTCCCATCGCCCCCCACATTCACTACAATGCGGCTGCTGTTCCGGCGCCCGAGGCCGCAGGCCTGCCCGGGTGGACCCCCTAACCGCCGCGCGTGCGCGGCGCTGCAGATCGCCAGGACCCCATGACCCAGATTGCCAAGATCCACGCCCGCGAAATCCTCGATTCCCGTGGCAACCCCACGCTGGAAGCGGAAGTCACCCTCGAGGACGGTTCGTTCGGCCGCGCCGCCGTGCCCTCGGGCGCCTCGACCGGCACCAAGGAGGCGGTGGAACTGCGTGACGGCGACAAGACCCGTTACCTCGGCAAGGGCGTGCGCAAGGCGGTGGAGAACGTCAACGGCCCCATCGCCGCTGCCTTGAAGGGCTACGAGGCCGCCGACCAGGAAGGCCTGGACCGCCGCCTGATCGACCTGGACGGCACCGAGAACAAGGGCCGCCTGGGCGCCAACGCGCTGCTCGGCGTTTCGCTGGCCGCCGCCCATGCCGTGGCCGCCTCGCGCAAGCAGGCCCTGTGGCAGTACCTGGCCACCATCACCGAATCGGACGTGTCGCTGCCGGTGCCGATGATGAACATCATCAATGGCGGTGCCCACGCCGACAACAACGTCGACTTCCAGGAATTCATGGTCCTGCCGGTCGGCTTCGGCTCGTTCTCCGAGGCGCTGCGCGCCGGCACCGAAATCTTCCACTCGCTGAAGTCCGTGCTGAAGGGCCATGGCCTGAGCACCGCCGTCGGTGACGAAGGCGGCTTCGCCCCGGATTTCCGCAGCAACGTCGAAGCCCTGGACACCATCCTGGAAGCCATCGGCAAGGCCGGCTACACCGCCGGCGAAGACGTGCTGCTGGGCCTGGACGTGGCCTCCAGCGAGTTCTACGAGAACGGCAAGTACAACCTGGTCGGCGAGAACAAGCGCCTGACCTCCGAGCAGTTCGTCGACTTCCTCGCCGACTGGGCCGCCCAGTACCCGATCATCAGCATCGAGGACGGCCTGGCCGAGGACGACTGGGCCGGCTGGAAGCTGCTCACCGAGCGGCTCGGCAAGAAGGTGCAGCTGGTCGGCGACGACCTGTTCGTCACCAACCCGAAGATCTTCAAGCAGGGCATCGAGTCCGGCACGGCCAACGCGATCCTGATCAAGGTCAACCAGATCGGTACCCTGACCGAAACGCTGGAAGCCATCGCCATGGCGCACCACGCCAAGTACGCCGCCATCGTCTCGCACCGCTCGGGCGAAACCGAAGACACCACCATCGCCGACATCGCCGTGGCCACCACCGCCACCCAGATCAAGACCGGCTCGCTGTGCCGCAGCGACCGCGTGGCGAAGTACAACCAGCTGCTGCGCATCGAGGAAGCCCTCGGCGCCGGCGCGCGTTACGCCGGTCGTAACGCCTTCGTCTCGATCAAGCCGTAAGCGATGCGCAACTGGCGCTGGCTGCTGCTGGTGCTGGCGGTACTGCTGGCATGGCTGCAGTACCGCTTCTGGTTCGGTCCCGGCAATTCCGGTGAAGTGGTGCAGCTGGAAGAGCAGGTGGCCAAGCAGAAGCGCGACAACGAGGGCCGGCGCCAGCGCAACGAAGCGCTGGCCGCCGAGGTCAAGGACCTCAAGGACGGCGAGGCCGCCATCGAGGAGCGCGCGCGCAGCGAGCTGGGCATGATCAAGCCCGGCGAGAAGTTCTACCGCGTCGTCGAGGATGCCCCGCCGGCGCCGGCGGCCACCACGCCGGGCCAGGCGCCCACCGACGCCGGCACGCCCGGCGAGCAGCCCTGATGGCCTCCATCTGGGCCGTGGTACCGGCTGCCGGGCGCGGCACCCGCTTCGGCGCGCCGTTGCCCAAGCAGTACCTGCACGCCGCCGGGCGCCCGCTGATCGCCTACACGCTTGATGCGCTCGCCGCGCATCCGGCCGTGGCCGGGGTGATGGTGGTGCTTTCCGGGAACGACCCCGATTGGCCCGGCTGGCGCGCCGTGGCCGGCAAGCCGATCCTTACCGCCATCGGTGGCGCCACGCGTGCCGCCTCGGTGCTGGCCGGCCTGCAGGCGTTGCCGGAGAGCGTGCGCAGCGATGACTTCGTGCTGGTGCACGACGCCGCGCGTCCGAACCTCGGCCCCACCGACCTGGACCGCCTGTTGGAAGCCGGCCGCACCGACCCGGTGGGCGCGATCCTCGCCAGTCCCGTGCGCGACACCCTCAAGCGCGCCGGCGACGATGGCGGCATCGACCGTACCGAACCGCGCGAACGCCTGTGGCGCGCCCTGACCCCGCAGCTGTTCCGCCGCCACCAACTGGTGCGCGGGCTGGAAGATGCCGCGGCGGCGGGTATCGACGTCACCGACGAAGCCATGGCGATGGAGCGGCTGGGCCTGCGCCCGCTGCTGGTCGAAGGCGCCGAGGACAACTTCAAGATCACCACGCCGGCCGACCTGGCCCGCTTCGAATTCGAACTTTCCCGGCGCGGCGCCTGAGCCACGCCGCACTGCAGGACAACACCAACACATGAGCGGTCCGAACTTCCGCATTGGCCAGGGCTATGACGTGCATGCCTTCGGCGAGGGCGACCACGTGATGCTGGGCGGCGTGCGCGTGGCGCATACCCACGGCGTGCTGGCACACAGCGACGGCGACGTCATCCTCCACGCCCTGTGCGACGCCATGCTGGGCGCACTGGCGCTGGGTGACATCGGCCACCACTTTCCGCCTTCCGATGACCGTTGGAAGGGCGCCGACAGCAGCCATCTGCTTGATCGCTGCAACGCGCTGCTGCGCGAGCGTGGTTGGCAGGTGGGCAATGCCGACGTCACCGTCATCTGCGAGCGGCCGAAGGTGGGCCCGCATGCCCTGGCGATGCGCGAACGCATCGCTGCGGTGCTGGGCATCGCGCTGGACTGCATCAGCGTCAAGGCCACCACCAGCGAGAAGCTGGGCTTCACCGGTCGAAGCGAAGGCATTGCCGCGCAGGCCACGGTATTGCTGGTGAAATCGTGAGCGAATTGCCGCGCGCGTTCGGCGAGCCGGTGCTGCATGCGCGCATGCGCAGCGTGCCGGAGGATTTCCAGGTCGACGAACTGCCCGCCTTCGAGCCGACGGGGGAGGGCGAGCACCTGCTGCTGACCGTGCGCAAGCGCGGGCAGAACACCGCGCATGTCGCGCGCCGGCTGGCGCAATGGGCTGGCGTGCCGGAAATGGCGGTGAGCTATGCCGGCCAGAAGGACCGCCACGCGGTCACCACCCAGCGTTTCAGCGTGCACCTGCCCAAGCGCATCGCGCCGGACCTGGCGCTGCTGGACGATGCCGAAATGCAGGTGGTCGACTCCACCTGGCACAACCGCAAGCTGCAGCGCGGCGCGCTGGCCGGCAACCGCTTTGGACTGGTGCTGCGCGAGGTGGAAGGAGCGCGCGCAGCCATCGACGCACGACTGGCGCAGGTGGCCGCGCGGGGCCTGCCGAACTGGTTCGGTGAGCAGCGTTTTGGCCATGGCGGCGGCAATATCGACGCCGCGCTGTCGATGTTTGCCGGGCGGCGCGTGCGCAAGGACCAGCGCTCGATGCTCTTGTCGGCGGCCCGCTCGCAATTGTTCAACCAGGCACTGGCCGCGCGCGTGGCGCGGGGCGACTGGGACCAGCCGGTACCGGGCGAAGTGTGGATGCTGGACGGCTCGCGCAGCGTGTTCGGGCCGGAGCCCTGGAGCGAGGTGTTGGCCCAGCGATTGGCGGATTTCGATATCCATCCGAGTGGGCCGTTGTGGGGTGCAGGGCCGCTGCGCAGCCAGGATGAAGCGGCCGCGCTGGAACTGGCTGCCATGGCGGACGAAGCGTCGCTGGCGCTACGCGCGGGTTTGGAGCAGGCGGGCCTGAAACAGGAACGTCGTGCATTGCGGCTGCGGCCGGTGGCGTTGCGCCACGAGTGGCGGGGGGCCGATGTGTTGTGGCTCGGGTTCGAGCTGCCGCCTGGGTGTTATGCCACGGCGGTGCTGCATGAACTCGGGGATGTTTCTGCTGCACACGCTTAGTGGTTTTTGTGCGCTGGGGCTGGTTGCGGGCGCGCGTGCGGTGGTGCGGCGGGTGCGCTGGCTTGCGGTGCGGGCCCCGGCCTGGCGGATAGCTTCGTCGCGGCTCGGTCAGACATCCTGTCTGACTCGCCGCCGCGGGCCATCCATGGCCCGCTGACGAACCTATCCGCCAGACCGGCGCCAGGCGCCTCCATCTCCCCACTTCGAACGAAGCGCGCCCGGATCGGAGTGGGGGAAGAGCGAAAGCAAAGGCAAAGGCAAAAGCCGAAGCACTCGCCTGACTTTCTTTCATCCTTCGGATATCAGCTCTGCTTTTTTCGTCCGGTCGCTGGAATCCGTAGGGCCGGCGGGGGTGGGGCCGTTTCGGGACCGTAGGCGACATGGATGTCGCCTACGAGCCTCCATGGATGGATTCACGGCG
>JAEWJB010000128.1 GCA_023386795.1 Pseudomonadota bacterium | reverse complement strand
GTGCGGTGCGGCAGGGGCGGGCGCGGCGGCGTGCCGGCCGGCCGGGGCGGTGCGTCCTGCGGGGTCCGCGACGATCGACATGGCGGGGTCCTCTCGTCGGCCTGGTGCGGTCGTGGGCCGCGTGCGTCGCGGGCCGCTGCGTCGATGGTCGCCGCGCGCTGTTTCGGCACCGTTACCCGCGCGCGCCAGTTCTCGAAACATGCGTTTCGTAGCGTCGCGGCATGCTCGACCAGGCCGCGGAGATCTGCCGCCGCCTCGACGCCGGCCAGCGCGTCGCGGCGGCCACGGTCGTGCGCGTCGCGGGGAGCGCGCCGCGCGCGGTGGGGTCGTCGTTCGTCGTCGGGTCCGACGGCACGGTCGCGGGGAGCGTGTCGGGCGGGTGCGTCGAGGCGGACCTCGCGGAGCACTGCCGCGCGGTGCTCGACGGGGCTCCGGCGCGAGTGGTCTCGTACGGTGTCGGGGACGACCTGGGCGAGCCGGGCCTGATGTGCGGCGGGACGATCACCGTCCTCGTGCACGACGTGTCCGCGCTGCCCGAGCGTGTGCTGCACCAGGTGCGGCGCGCCGCCGAGGGGCTCGACGCCTGCGTCGCCCTGGGTGCCGACGGCCAGGACTGCACCGACGACCCGCTGGTCACGCTGCGCACACCTGCCGCCCACCCGCTGCTCGTCGTCGGGGCGGGGGAGCACGCCGTCGCGCTGACGCGCCTGGCCGCCGGCTGCGGGTTCGCGGTGACGGTGCTCGACCAGCGCCCGCTGTTCGCGACGAAGGAGCGCTTCCCGGACGCGTACGCGGTCGTGCGCGACTGGCCCGACCGGTGGCTGGCGTCGCACCCGCTCACCGCCGAGCACGCGGTCGTCGTCCTCACGCACGACGCGCGCGTCGACGTCCCGACGCTGACCGCCGCGCTCGCGTCGCCGGTCCGCTACGTCGGGGCGATGGGGTCACGCACCACCCACGAGCGGCGCGTGACGGCGCTGCGGGCGGCGGGGGTGACGCCCGCGGCACTGGCACGTCTGCGCTCGCCGATCGGACTGGACCTGGGAGGCTCGACGCCGGCAGAGACGGCACTGTCGATCCTGGCGGAGGTCGTGACGACCCGTCACGGTGCGACCGGCCGGCCCCTGGCGACGACGACCGGCCCGATCCACGGTCGCTGACCGCGCCGGGGTCAGCGCACGGCGTCGGACGTCAGGAGGCGCCGTCGCCAGACGACGTCGAGCCTCGGGTCGCCCGACGCGTTCGCGTCGACGCGCTCCACGGTGAAGCCCTCGCGCTCGTAGAAGGCCGCCGCCCGGGTGTTCGCGGCGACGTGCTCGACCCACAGCTCCGTGACCTGCGACGGGAGCTGCCGGACGAGCGCTGCGACAAGACGCGGCCCGAGGCCGTGGCCCCGGAACGCCGGGTCGACGTACAGCTTGTAGATCACGTGGTCGTCGCCGTGCCGCCCGCGCTGGGCGACGCCGACGCACGCCCCGCCGGCCTCGGCGACCACCAGGCACCCGGCCTCGACCCCGTCGGCGACGTAGCTCGGGTTCCACCAGTCGCGGACCTGCGCGTCGGCCGCCGCGTCGCCGATCAGCGGCGCGTAGTGCGCCCGCACGTGCGCCTCGCCGAACGCGCAGATCGCCGCGACGTCTGTGGGTCGGGCGCCGCGGACGGCGGGCACCGCGGCCGTCGACGGGCCCGTCACGGTGCCTCGACCGGCACGACCGGCTGGCGCAGGATCGTGCGCAGGCGTTCCGGTGCCGTGCGGCGGGCGTCGCTCAGGTAGATCTCGTGGTGGGTGCCGATCATGCGCAGACCACGAGCGGGGATGACCTCGTGGTGCATCGCGTCGAGCACGGGACCCTCGGCGTCGTAGGGGCCGACGTGGAGCGTCTGGACCACGAGCCCCTCGTCCAGGGTGTCGAGACGGATCGCGTCGAGGACGGGGGCGCCACTCTTGCGGGCCACGGTGGCGCGGGCGGACTCGATGTGCGCGGCGGTGATCCAGCCGGGCACCAGGCTGAGCAGCGTCCAGTCCCACCGGGACCTGTCCCGTCGGTCGGTGAACGCGGCCATGTCGTCGGACGACCACAGGCCTTCGAGCGGCGGGACCCCGTAGTCGCGGTCGAGATCCCGCTTGCTGAGGAGCTTCAGGGCGTACGCGAGCGGGTAGAGCGACGTGAGGGCGTCGCGGTAGGCGTCCGAGGTGTTCGGGTCACCGTGACCGTCGACCATGAGGTACCGCAGGGGTGGGACCGTGACGACGTCGAACCGGCCGCGAGCCGCGCGGTACGTCGGTGTCTGCTTGACGAGATCGACCTTTACGTCGGTACCTCCCGGACGTCGTCGCGGGCCGCGTCGGCGACCGCGTCCGACCCGGCACACCGTAGACGTGCGCTGATGCTCGCCGCGAGGCATCGGCGACGGCTTGCGGCAGTCTCCGTCGGAGCGCGGAGCCCAGCCGTGGCAACGGCGCGTCCGCTGCCGGGGGCTCCTGCGTCGTCGGTCCCGTCGGGGCGGTCCCGAGTGATCGGGTAGTGGTGTGGATCTCGAGCAGTGCCGGGTGGCCGACGTCGGCCACGTGCGGCTGCCGGCTGGTCGGGTGTGCCGTCGCGGAGCACGGCGTCGAGCACGTCGGAACGACGTCGTGCCCGCGCGCGCCTGGCGGCTGGCGGTGGTCTGCCGGTGGAGTAGCCGACGCGTCCAGGAGGTGCAGCGCTGACGCGGAGCCGTCAGCGCGCCAGCCGCCACACCCGGTCCTTCGTCCGCGCTGACGGCCCACCGTCCGCCATCCGGGACGACCCGGTCGCGAGACCGGGCTCAGGTCGCTCATCCGTGGCGGTGAGCCACCGCAGCCCGGTCTCGCGGAGGGCGTGTCCCAGGGGGTGGACCTGAGGGAGGGGCAGGCCCGTCGGACCCGGCGGGCGCGCCAGACGATGTCGAGCCCGGGCGCCGCGACGGGCGGGTCTCGTGCTGCCGCAGCGGTCGCCCCGTCGCCCGTCCGCCGTCCGGGACGGGGTCGACCGCGAGACCGGGCTCAGGTCGCTCATGACACGGGA
>JAEWJB010000111.1 GCA_023386795.1 Pseudomonadota bacterium | reverse complement strand
GGCGCAACGCGCGCACCGCGGCCAACCACAACCCGCGGCAGTGGAAGCAGGCCGTCGCGGGTGCGTGGCACCTCGACGGCACCGAGCCGCCCACCACCGGCCTGTTCTGACCCCCACCACCACGACGAGAGGTACCGCCATGACCCTCGAGGCGACCCGGGTGCTCGGACGCACCGGCGTCCTGATCAGCCCGCTGACGCTCGGCACCATGAACTTCGGGCGCTGGCAGGAGGAGGACGAGTCCGTCCGCATCATCCACGCGGCGCTCGACGCGGGCGTCACCGCGGTCGACACGGCCGACGTGTACGCGCAGGGGCGCTCGGAGGAGATCGTCGGCCGGGCGCTGGCCGGGCGCCGCGACGACGTCTTCCTCGCGACCAAGTTCCACGGGCAGATCGGCGACGACCCGCAGCGTGCGGGCAGCTCGCGGCGCTGGATCGTGCGGGCCGTCGAGGACAGCCTGCGGCGCCTGGGCACCGACCGCATCGACCTCTACCAGGCGCACCGCCCCGACCCGCGCACCGACCTGCTCGAGACCCTGCGCGCGCTGGACGACCTGGTCCGCCAGGGCAAGATCCTCTACTACGGCACGTCCGTGTTCCCCGCGCACCAGCTCGTCGAGGCGCAGTGGCTCGCCCGGGAGCACGGCCTGGTCGCGCCGCACACCGAGCAGCTGCCGTACTCGGCCCTCGTGCGTGGCGTCGAGCGCGAGGTGCTGCCCGTCGCGCAGCGGTACGGCCTGGGGGTCGTCAGCTACGGGCCGCTGGCCGCGGGGTGGCTGTCCGGGAGGTACCGCGTGGGTGGGCCGCAGCCCGAGTCGGCGCGCGCCGACCTGATCCCCGGTCGGTTCGACGTCACGGCCGAGCGCAACCAGCGCAAGCTCGCCGCCGCCGACGCGCTCGCGCAGCTCGCCGAGGAGAACGGCCTGACGCTCGTCGAGCTCGCGCTCGCGTTCGCGCTCAACCACCCGGCGATCAGCAGCGCGATCATCGGCCCGCGCACCCACGAGCACCTCGAGGCGTACCTCAAGGCCGCCACCGTCACGCTCCCGGCGCACGTGCTCGACCGCATCGACGAGATCGTCGAGCCCGGCACGCAGTTCCTCGAGCGGGACACCGGCCGCGACACCCCGTCCCTGCAGCCGGCCGCCCTGCGCCGCCCCCTGCCCGAGGGCCCGGCGCCCGTCGTCCCCGCCCCGACCCGCAACCACTGAGAGGCACCCATGTCCTACGGCAACTTCGAGACCACCTACGCCGCCGCCGCCGACCGCTACGAGCAGATCCCGTACCGCCGCACCGGTGCGTCGGGCCTCGACCTGCCCGCGATCTCGTTCGGGCTGTGGCAGAAGTTCGGCACCGACTACGCGTTCGCGACGCAGCGCGAGATCATCCTGCACGCGTTCGACCTGGGCATCACGCACTTCGACAACGCCGACCGGTACGGCCCGCCGCACCGCGCCGCGCAGCAGCACTTCGGCCGCGTGCTCGCCAAGGACCTCGCGCCGTACCGCGACGAGATCGTGCTGTCGACCAAGGCCGGCAACCCGATCGGCCCCAGCCCGTACCTCAGGGGCGGCTCGCGCAAGGCGATCCTCAACTCGCTCGACCACTCGCTGCGCGATCTCGGCACCGACTACGTCGACGTGTTCTACCACCACAGCCCCGACCTCTCGACGCCCCTGGAGGAGTCGGTCGGCGCCCTGGTCAGCGCCGTGCAGCAGGGCAAGGCGCTGTACGTCGGCATCTCCAACTACCTGCCCGACCGCGCGCGCGAGGCCGCACGCCTGCTGCGCGAGGCCGGCGTCCCGCTGCTCATCCACCAGGCGCGCTACTCGATCTACGACCGCCGCCCCGAGCAGAACGGCCTGCTGGAGACCGCCGCCGACGAGGGCTTCGGCGTCATCGTCTACTCGCCGCTCGCGCAGGGCCTGCTGACGGACAAGTACCTCGAGACGATCCCCGAGGGCGCCCGCGCGCAGAACAGCACGTTCCTCTCGCCCGACGTCATCGACGACACGTACCGCCAGCGCACGGCAGCGCTCAACAAGGTCGCCGAGAGCCGCGGGCAGTCGCTCGCGCAGCTCGCGCTGCAGTGGGTGCTGCGCCGCCCCGAGGTCACGTCCGCACTCATCGGCGCGAGCTCGACCGCACAGCTCGACCACAACCTGCAGGCCCTGTCGTTCCCCGAGCTGACGGCCGAGGAGCTCGCGCTCGTCGACGAGCACGGGATCCACGGCACCGGGCTGAGGCTGTGACCCGCACCTGAGAGGAGGAGGACCGTGCCCACGCTGCACCTCGTCGCGTCGCTCATGACGCCGGGTCACGTCCGCACCGCCTGGCGGCTGCCGCACGCCGACCCGGGCGCGCACCTCGACGTCGCCCACTACACGCGGCTCGCGCGGATCGCCGACGAGGCCGGCCTGGACGCGGTCTTCCTCGGGGACGGTCCCGCGCTGGGCGGCGACGTGTCGGCGTCGCCGTCCGGCGGGATCGACCCGCTGGTGCTCATCGGGCACCTGCTGGCCGTGACGCGACGCGTCGGCGGCGTCGTCACGGCCTCGTCGACGTACAACTCGCCGTACAACCTCGCGCGGCGGTTCCAGGCGCTCGACATCGTCAGCCGCGGGCGGGCGGCGGTGAACGTCGTGACGACGTTCTCACCGGCCGCGGCCGCGAACTTCGGGCTCGCCGCGCCGCCCGACAAGGCGACCCGCTACCGCCGCGCGCACGAGCTCCTCGACGTGGTCACACGCCTGTGGGACGGCTGGGAGCCCGACGCGGTCGTCGCGGACAAGGTCACCGGCGTGTACGCCGACGTCGCGCGGATCCACCGCACCGACCACGTGGGCGAGTTCTTCTCCGTCGCCGGGCCGCTGCCCGTGCCGCCGGGGCCGCAGGGGCGGCCGGTCGTGGTGCAGGCCGGCGGGTCGCCCGACGGGGTCGCGCTCGGCGCGCGGTACGCGGACGTCGTGTTCACGGTCGCACAGACGCGCTCGCGGGCCGTCGAGTTCCGGGACGACGTGCGTGCGCAGGCCGCCGGGGCAGGGCGTGACCCCGAGCGGGTCAAGGTGTCGCTCGGCGTCGTCGTGCTGGTCGGCGAGACCGAGCAGGACGCGCAGGACCGGCTCGCCGAGCTCGCGTCCACACTGCCCGTCGACGACCTCGCGCGTGGCGTGCTCGCCGCCCTCGGCCTGCCGCCGCGCGACCTCGACCAGCCGATCCACGCCGCGGACCTGCCGGACGTACCGCTCGGCGAGGCCGGGTCCCTCGGGTTCCAGCTCAGCACGCGCGCGCTGCTCGCCGAGCAGCCGCTGTCCGCGCGCGAGGTGGTGCGTCGCACGGCCGGCGGCCCGGCGGGCGGGCACCGGCTCGTCGTCGGGACCCCCGAGCAGATCGCCGACGACCTGCAGGCGTGGTTCGAGGCGGGCGCCGCCGACGGGTTCACGGTGATGTTCGCCGAGACCGCCGTGGACCTCGAGCGGTTCGCGCGGCTCGTCGTGCCGGTGCTCGTCGAGCGGGGGCTGTTCGCGCCCGCCGAGGAGGGGGTGACGCTGCGGGACCGCCTGGGCGTCGGGGGAGCGTGGGCGGGAGCCGCCGCACCCGCCGCCGCCGCGCCGTGGACGCGAGAGAGCGATCCAGCCCACCCACCGACCGGTGAGAGAGCAATCCAGCTCACCCATCACCGGTGAGAGAGCAATCCAGTCCACCCCCCGGGGGGCGCGAGAGAGCAATCCAGCTCACCCATCACCGGTGAGAGAGCAATCCAGCACTCGGAGCTCGATGGTTGGTGACTGGATTGCTCTCTCGTCCCCCCCGGGGGGCTGGATTGCTCTCTCGTCCCCCCGGGGGGCTGGATTGCTCTCTCGGGCGCGGAGCCGGGGTCGGGTGAGTGGGGCAGAGCGAGAAGTGGTCGCAGATGTGACCCGTCCTTCCCGACGGTACGCACGTCTGTGACCACTTCTCGTCCCGACCCCACCCCT
>JAEWJB010000101.1 GCA_023386795.1 Pseudomonadota bacterium | reverse complement strand
GCCTACGAGCCTCCATGGATGGATTCACGGCGTGTCCCGACACGGTGGCGTCCCCGCTGGCCGCACGAGATCAATGCGAGCCGACCTACATCGAAGGCCGAAAATCAAAAAGCGCGCAAAAAAAGGGAGGCCGAAGCCTCCCCAAAAAAAACACACACAAAACTTTCAGAAAAGCGCCGAGCGAGAAATCCTCAAGCCTCGGCATCTTCCTTGTACGCATCCACCGGAATGCAGGCGCACATCACGTTCTTGTCGCCGTAGACGTTGTCCACGCGCGCCACCGGCGGCCAATACTTCTGCAACTTGAGTGACGGCAGCGGGAAGGCGGCCAGCTCGCGCGGATACGCATGCGTCCACTCGCTGGCACTCACCGCCACCGCCGTGTGCGGCGCATTGCGCAGCGGGTTGTCCTCGCGGTCCAGCTTGCCTTCCTCCACCGCGCGGATCTCCTCGCGGATCTGGATCATCGCGTCGATGAAGCGATCCAGCTCGTGCAGCGACTCGCTCTCGGTCGGCTCGACCATCAGCGTGCCGGCCACCGGGAAACTCAGCGTCGGCGCGTGGAAGCCGAAGTCGATCAGGCGCTTGGCCACGTCTTCGGCGCTGATGCCCGTCGCATCCTTCAGCGGGCGCAGGTCCAGGATGCACTCATGCGCCACCAGCCCGTTGCGGCCGGTGTACAGCGTCTCGTAGTGCGGTTCCAGTCGCTTGGCGATGTAGTTGGCATTGAGCAGCGCCAGCTGCGTCGCCCGGCGCAGGCCCTCGCGGCCCATCATCGTCACGTACATCCAGCTGATCGGCAGGATCGAGGCCGAGCCGAAGCTGGCGGCCGACACCATGCCCACGTCGCCTTCGCCGCCGAAGGTCTTGGGCAGGAACGGCGCCAGGTGCGACTTCACCGCGCACGGGCCCACGCCCGGGCCGCCGCCGCCGTGCGGGATGCAGAAGGTCTTGTGCAGGTTGAGGTGCGAGACATCCGAGCCCCACTTGCCCGGCTTGGCCACGCCGACCAGCGCGTTCATGTTGGCGCCGTCGGTGTACACCTGGCCGCCGTGCTGGTGGATGATCTCGCAGATTTCCACCACCTCTTCCTCGAACACGCCGTGCGTGGAGGGGTAGGTCATCATGATCGCCGCCAGGCGGTCACTGTACTTCTCCGCATTGCGGCGGATGTCTTCCACGTCCACGTTGCCGTTGGCGTCGGTCTTGGTCACCACCACGGTCATGCCGCACATCTGCGCCGAGGCCGGGTTGGTACCGTGCGCCGAATCCGGGATCAGGCAGATGTCGCGGTGGCCTTCGCCGCGCGCGCGGTGGTAGGCGCGGATCGCCAGCAGGCCGGCGTACTCGCCCTGCGCGCCGGAGTTCGGCTGCAGGCTCACCGCGTCGTAGCCGGTGCACTCGACCAGCATCGCTTCCAGCCCGTCGATCAGCTGCTTGTAGCCCAGCGCCTGGGAGGCCGGCGCCAGCGGGTGGATGTTGCCGAACTCCGGCCACGTCACCGGAATCATCTCGGCGGTGGCGTTGAGCTTCATCGTGCACGAGCCCAGCGGGATCATCGTGCGGTCCATCGCCAGGTCCTTGTCGGCCAGCGAGCGCATGTAGCGCAGCAACTCGTGCTCGCTGTGGTGCGTGTTGAACACCGGGTGGGTCAGGAACTCGGTGTCGCGCAGCAGGCCGGCCGGCAGGGCGTCGGCGGTGGCCGCGTCGAGCGTGTCGATGTCATCGACCTTCGCACCGAACAACGCCGCCAGCGCGGCGATGTCGGCGCGCGTGGTGGTTTCGTCCAGGCTGATGCCGAGGGAACGCGCGTCGATGCGGCGCAGGTTGATGCGCGCGGCTTCCGCCTTGGCATGGATCGCCGCGGCGTCCACGTCGACCACGTGCAGGGTGTCGAAGAAGTCCGGGCCCACGGTCACGCCGGCCTGGCGCAGTGCGCCGGCCAGGATCGCCGCCAGGCGATGCGTGCGGCGCGCGATGCGCACCAGGCCTTCGGGGCCGTGGTACACCGCGTACATGCTCGCCATCACCGCCAGCAGCACCTGGGCGGTGCAGATGTTGGAGGTCGCCTTCTCGCGGCGGATGTGTTGCTCGCGGGTCTGCAGCGCGAGGCGGTAGGCCGGGCGGCCTTCGGCGTCGATGGACACGCCGATCAGGCGGCCCGGCATCGAGCGCTTGTAGGCGTCGCGGCAGGCCATGAACGCCGCGTGCGGGCCACCGAAGCCGAACGGCACGCCGAAGCGCTGGCTGTTGCCCACCACGATGTCCGCGCCCCAGGTGCCGGGCGCGGCGATCAGCGTGAGCGCGAGCAGGTCGCTGGCCACGGCCACCAGGCCGCCGCGCGCATGCACCGCATCGGCCAGTGCCTTGTAGTCGTGGACCTGGCCGAAGGTGTCCGGGTACTGCAGCAGCACGCCGAAGCTGTCCAGCTCCAGCGCTTGCGCGTCATCGCCGATGTGCAGCTCGATGCCCATCGGCTCGGCGCGCGTGCGCAGCACTTCCAGCGTCTGCGGATGCACGCCGCGGGAGACGAAGAACACGTTGGACTTCGACTTGGCCGAGCGCTTGGCCAGCGTCATCGCCTCGGCGGCGGCGGTGCCCTCGTCCAGCAGCGAGGCGTTGGCGATCTCCATGCCGGTGAGGTCGGCGCACAGGGTCTGGAAGTTGATCAGCGCTTCCATGCGGCCTTGCGAGATCTCGGCCTGGTACGGCGTGTAAGCCGTGTACCACGCCGGGTTCTCCAGGATGTTGCGCAGGATGACGTTCGGCGTGTGGGTGCCGTAATAGCCCTGGCCGATGAAGCTGCGGAACACCTGGTTGTTCTGCGCGATGGCGCGGATCTTGGCCAGCGCTTCCACTTCGCTGATCGCCGCCGGCAAGGCCAGCGGGGTGGCCGACTTGATGCTGGCCGGCACGATGGCATCGGTCAGTGCTTCGAGCGAATCGTGGCCGACCACGCGCAGCATCTGCGCGATCTCCGCGTCGTTGGGGCCGATGTGGCGCGCGATGAAGGCGTCGTGGTGCTCGAGCTCGCGCAGCGGGGAGGAGTTCTGGGACATGGCGATGTTCCGGCAGGAAGAGGAGGGCGGCGAAGTGCGCCTCGCATCGTCCACGCGGCTGCCGGAAGCAGGGCGCAAGCGACCACGAAGTGTTCCTCGCGCCCCTCTGTCCTTTTGCCTGAGAGTTTGGAAAGGTGGATCGCTCCACCTCTCGTGCCCCTTCGGCGCCGGATCGAACCGGTCTCTCCAGAGTGTTGGGGTGCGCCGTGCCGCGCGCACCACGCAGGGAGTGGTATGGGAGCCTGAGCGATTACGGGCGATTGCGCCTTCGGCAGCGGGCAAGCCCGCTTCTCCCACCGCCTGCGGTGTTGGCCGGCATTATAAGGGCGCGGCGGGCGTTTTCCGCCGCGCCGGGCGGCCTGCGCGCGGATGAATGCGCGTCCCCGGTCGGGATGCCCCGGCCGGCCGCATCCAGTAAGCTGGCGCCCTCCCGGATGCGTCGGCGCGCCGGCCCGCCCGGGCTGGCGCCGCCGCCGTTGCCGTTATCCATCGCCCGCACCGTGCCGAGCCAGCTGGCCCGGCCCTGCCAGCTGCTCCGGCGTTGGCCCGCACAGCCAAGGATTCGCGTGAACACCGCCCCCGCCCAGACCGCGCCCTCCACCCGCCGCATGGCCCTGCTGCTGGCGGGCCTGGCGATGTTCGGCCCGTTCTCGATCGACACCATCTTCCCGGCCTTCACCCAGCTGGAGCAGCGGCTGCATGCCGACCCGGTGGCGATCCAGCAGACGGTGAGCATCTACCTGCTGTTCTACGGGCTGATGAGCCTGGCCCACGGCCCGCTCTCCGATGCCTGGGGCCGGCGCCGGGTAATCCTCGGCGGGCTGGTGCTGTTCATCGGCGCCTCCATCGGGTGTGCGCTGTCGCGCGACCTGTCCACGCTGCTGCTGTTCCGCGCCTTTCAGGGCGTGTCGGCCGGCGTGGGCGTGATCGTCGGGCGCGCGGTGATCCGTGACCTGTTCCATGGCCACGATGCGCAACGGCTGATGAGCCAGGTCTCGATGATCTTCGGCGTGGCGCCGGCCATCGCCCCGATCATCGGCGGCTGGCTGCTCGCCACGGGCGCCGGCTGGCCGCTGATCTTCTGGTTCCTCGTCGCCTTCGCCGCACTGCTGCTCATCGCCACGCTCCTCGCGCTGCCCGAAACCCATCCGCCGGCGGCGCGCACGCCCCTGCATGCCGGCCGCCTGCTGCACGACTACCGGCGCATCGGCCTGTCGCCGCGTTTCCTGCGCCTGGCCGGCGCCGGCGGCTTCACCTTCGGCGGCGTGTTCCTGTACATCGCCTCGGCGCCGGTGATGGTGATGCAGCACCTGCGGCTGGGCGAGGGCGATTTCGCCTGGTTGTTCATCCCCACCATCGGCGGCCTGACGCTGGGCGCGTTCCTGTCCGGGCGCATGGCCGGCAAGGCCACGCCGAAGGTGCAGGTGCGCCTGGGCTACTGGCTGATCCTGCTGTCGGCGGTGAGCAACCTGGCCTATACGCTCTCGGTGGCGCAGATCAGCGTGCCGTGGGCGGTGATTCCGATCTTCCTGGGCGGCACCGGCATGGGCCTGATCTTCCCGATCCTGGCGCTGTCGGTGATCGACCTGGCGCCGCAACAACGCGGGCTGGCGTCCTCGTTGCAGATGTTCGTGCAGCTGATGATCAACACGATGGTGGCCGGCGTGGTGTCGCCGCTCCTCAGCGACTCGCCGCTGCACCTGGCCCTCGGCGCGACGGGATTTTTCCTCGTCGGCTGGCTATTGTGGCGGTGGGAGCGGCGCAGCTACCGGCGCCAGTCGCGGATGCCCGTCGCTTCCCCCACGCCTGCCGCCGGAGCCTGAACCATGTCGACCGATTCCAAGCTGCGCCGCGATGCCCGCCGACGACAGGCCGAGCGTGCGCGCAACCGCGCCGCTTCCGCGCCCCAGGCGCCGGGCACGCCGGTGGAGCCGCACGCCGAACTGCGCGATGGCGAACGCAAGCTGTTGGCCGGCATCGTGCGCCGCGATGGCGAGTGGGTGCTGGGCATGGATGGCCGCATCGCCGGCGAGAGCCCGAGCGCGGCGCACGTACTGGCGATGATCATGCTGGCCGGCGAGCTGCACGAGCGCGAAGGCCGCCCGGTGCGGCTGGCCTATTCGGACGCGCTGAAGGACGCCGCGCATGCCGAGGCGAAGGCCGAGGGGATGGAGTTCGAGCAGTTCAAGGAACAGCTGGCGGCACGGATGCGTGGGGCGCAGCAGGCGGGTTGATGGGCTTTCCGCCGCGTTCCTGATCGTTCCGCTCGTCCGCACTGTGGCCGTTGCAGGAGCGGCTTCAGCCGCGACCGGGATCAAGCCGGTCGCGATATTCCGCGGTTGGGGCTGAAGCCCCTCCTACAGAAGCGGGTTCGGGTTCCTAGCGCGCACGCTCGATGCGTTCGCGCTGCACCTGCGCCAGCGCGGCGATGCGCGGCTGGGCCAGGCGCACGCCGATCTGGTACCAGACCACCAGCGACAGGCACAGCGGCCACACCGAGAATGCGCTGCCGCGCCAAGCCGCGAAGCTCCAGGCTGCCAGCGGCAGCGACACCACCAGCCACGCCCACGCCTGCCAGGCGGTGCGCAACGCGTGTTGCACCTGGCCGGCGACGATCTCCGCGGCGGTATCGCGGCGCAGGCCGTACTGCTTCACCAGGCGGTCGACATTCCAGGTCGGGGTCATGGTCTATTCCTTGCGGGGCGGACGTTCCCAGTGTCCCCGCGCCGGCGCGCGCATGCAAGCGCGTGCCGGGCGGGCAGGGTTCACGGCTGGGCCGGCTTCGCCGGGGCGGCCGGTGCCGGCGCTTCCCAGCCGCACATGCGGCCCTGGTTCTGCTGCTTGAGCCATTCCTGCATCGGGGCGAAGTACTCCAGCATCGGGCCGGCATCGACATGGTCCTCGCCGGTCAGCTCCTTGAGCGTGGCCTGCCACGGCTGGCTGTTGCCACGCTGGAGCATGTTCCAGAACTTCTGCCCGGCTTCCTTGTTGCCGTAGAAGCTGCATTCGTACAGGGGGCCGGTGTAGCCGGCGGCCTGGCACAGGCCCTTGTAGAACTGGAACTGCAGCAGGTGCGAGAGGAAGTAGCGCGTGTAGGGCGTGTTGCCCGGCACGTGGTACTTGGCGCCGGGGTCGAAGAACTGTTCGCCGCGCGGGGTGACCGGCGCCACGCCCTGGTACTTGGCCTTCAGCTGCCACCAGGCCTGGTTGTAGTGGTCCGGGGTGATCGAGCCGTCGAACACGCCCCAGCGCCAGCGGTCGATCATCAGGCCGAACGGCAGGAACGCCACCTTGGCCAGCGCCATGCGCATCTGCGCGTTGATCAACGCCTCGCGGCTGTGCTGCACCTCGCCGACCAGCCCGACCGAATGCAGGTAATCGGGCGTCATCGCCAGCACCACGGTATCGCCGATGGCCTCGTGGAAGCCGTCGTTGGCGCCGTTCTGGAACAGCGGCGGCAGCGGGTTGTAGGCCAGGTCGTAATAGATGTGGCCGAGTTCGTGGTAGATGGTGGTGAAGTCTTCCTCGCTCGGCTTGATGCACATCTTGGTGCGCACGTCCGGGCCGGTTTTCTGCGCGGCATCGCCGCCCATGTTCAAGTCCCACGCGCTGGCGTGGCAGACCACGTCGCGGTCCAGCGGCTTGATGAACTGCGAACGTTGCCAGTAGCCGTCCGGCAGCTTGGGCATGCCCAGCGAGGTGTAGAAATCCTGCGCGCGTTCGGTCATCGCCTTGGCGGTGCGCAGTTCGGCCTCGCGTTGCGCCTTGAAGCGTGCTTCCACGCTGCCGTTGCTGCCGCCCGGCACGCGGGTGAGCGCGGCGCTGAGTTCGCCCTGGTACTGCTTCTCCAGCGCCGCGGTGATGTCCAGGTCGCCGGCGCCGGGGTAGGGCTGCAGCAGGTCCCACAGGTTGCTCCAGTCCTGCTGCCACATGTTGCCCATCAGGTGCGCCGGCAGCAGGCCGCCGGGCAGCTCGCCCTTGTCCTGGCCGTAATGCGCGTCCAGCTTGCCGCGCGCATAGCACTGCAACTGCTCGTACAGCGGCTTGACCTGTTCCCACAGGCGGTCGGTCTCGGCGGCGATCTGCTGCGGCGGCATGTCGTAGCCGCTGCGCCACATCTGCCCCACGTCCTGGAAGCCACTGTCGCGCGCGCCCTCGTTGGCGAGCTCGACGAAGCGCTGGTAGTCCGCGCGCATCGGTGCGGCCACGCCGTGCCAGCCCTGCCATGCGTCGAGCTGTTCGTCGTAGTCGCGGCTGCGCGCCAGCACCTGCTCCAGTTCGCCCAGCTGGCGGCACTGCCTGGCCTCGCCTTCACCGCGGCAATAGGTGCCGGCGCCGTAGTCGCCTTCCATGCGGCTGGCGATGGTGGTCAGCTCGGCCAGTCGCGCGGGGTCGCGCGGCGCGGGCATGGCGCTCATCAGGCGCAGCAGCTGCAGGGCGCGCGCGGTGTCCGGCGACATCGGCTGGCCCTCGTAACGGCGCGCCTGGGCGATCCAGGCGTTGAGCTGGGTCAGCGCACGCTCGTTGGCCTTGGCGGCGATGCGCTGGGAGTCATCGTTGATGTAGGTCGCCGACAGCCACTGCGCCGAGCTGATTTCCGGGTAGGCGGCCTTGTATTCCTCGTTGACCCGGGCGATGAACGCATCGGCGCTTTCTGCCGGCGCCTTGGCCGGCGCTTCGGCGGCGGGCGGCGCGGTGGGTTCGCGGCGACAGGCGGACAGCGACAGCGCGCCGACGATGGCGACGGCCAGGAGCGGAAGGCGAGGGTTCACGGCGGATCCTTGCGGGACGGTCCGCCGAAGGCTAGAGGCCGCGCGTCGGTGCCGCAAGGGCTGCCCGGCGCGCGGCGGTGTTTCAGGCCGGCTGCTGGCAGCCGGCGAACAGGTCGCGCGATGAATCGTAGAGCGAGGTGCGCACCTGCATCAGGCCCAGCACCGAGGGGAACAGGTTGTCGTGGTCGGCCCGGCCGGCGGCGCGCTGGCGCAGGCACTGCAGGTCCAGGCCACGGTCGCGGGCGAACTGCGGCGAGAACCACATCACCATCGGCACGTGGGTCTGCTCCTGCGGGGCGATGGCGTAGGGAACGCCGTGCAGGTACAGGCCCTTCTCGCCCAGCGACTCGCCGTGGTCGGAGAGGTAGATCATCGCGGTGTCGTAATCGGGCATCGCGCGCAGTGCGCCGATGGCGCGACCCAGGAAGTGGTCGGTGTAGAGCACCGCGTTATCGTAGGCGTTGACGATCTGCCCGCGGCTGCACTGGCCCAGGTCCGGGTTCTGGCAGGCCGGGTTGAAGCGCGCGAACGTGGCCGGATAACGCTCGTAGTAGCTCGGGCCGTGGTTGCCGAGCTGGTGCAGCACGACCACGCGGTCACCGGGCCGGGCGCGCACCTGGGTGGCGAGGTTGTCCAGCAGCACTTCATCCATGCAGCGGCCGTCCTTGCACAGGCCGGCGATCTTCGCATCGTCCAGCTGCTGGATCGGCAGGCCATCGCACACGCCCTTGCAGCCGCTCTGGTTGTCGCGCCACAGCACGCCCACGCCGGCATGGTCGAGCACGTGCAGCAGCGATTGGTGGCTGCGGATCGTGTCCTCGTTGTAGTCGTGGCGGCCCCAGGGCGAGAACATGCACGGCACCGACACCTCGGTACTGGTGCCGCAGGAATGCATGTCCGGGAAATTGACGAGCCCGTCCACCTGCGCCAGTTCCGGCGTGGTCTGCCGCGCGTAGCCGTTGAGGCCGAAGTTCTGCGCGCGCATGGTTTCGCCGAGCACGATCAACAGCAGGCGCGGGCGCGATGCGGGCGCGCGCGGCGTGGCGGTGGCGTCCTGGCCGATCGGCAGCTTCGGCGCCTTGTGGCCCGGCGTGGCCGATTTCAGGTTGGCGCGCAGCGCGGCCAGCGTGTTGATCGGCGTGGCGAGGTAGCGGATCTCATGGTGGTTGCGCATCAGCGCCGACAGGTTCTGGAACGACAGCAGGGCCGCGCCCGCGCCGCAGGCCGCGACCGCCAGCAGGAAGCCGGCGCGCACCAGCAGGGCACGCCCCATCGGGCGGGCACGCAGCCGCAGCCGCCACAGCACGGCGACCGGCAATACGCCATACACCAGCAGCGGCAGCAGCAGGGACGCGGTAATCAGCTCGCCCGACTCCTTGCGGTCGGTGGCCAGCACGTTGCGCAGCATGTCCGCATCGATATAGACGTTGTAGCGCCCCATGTAATAGGTGGTGAGCGCGGTGCTGAGCAGCAACACGGTCAGCAGCACCTTCGCGTTCCAGCGCCACACCAGCAGGCCAAGCAACAGGCTGTGCACGGCCACCAGCACCGCCAGCAGCGACAGCGTCATGCCGATCCCGCCGCCGCTCCAGGCCGTGGCGCTGCGCCAGAACAGGCCGTTGCAGGCCAGTGCGAAGAACACGCTGGTGGCGAGGATCAGGCCCTCGGTCGAGAGCGTCGGCCGCCACCGCCAGTCGATGTCGCGCAGCCACTGCCGCCACGACGGACGTGAAATCGACAGGCTCATGCGCGCACCTGCGGGGCATCGCCGCGCGGCAGCAGGCGGAACAGGCACAACGGGACGACCCAGCACACCGCCAGCGTCCACAGGTCGTGCGAAAGGAAGTGCGCACCACGCAACTGCTGCGAGAAGCCGAACAGCAAGCCGATGCCCAGGCCGAAGGCCAGCGCCGCCCAACGCCATTGCGGACGAACAGCCAGGGCGAAGAAGTACAGCGCCACCCACGCATAGCCGGCGCTGGCATGGCCGGCGGGGAAACAGCCGGAAGCCGGCACGCCGCCGCGCGATTCGAACAGCCCGTAGAACGCGCGCGTGCCGCCGTAGCGCGCCAGGTCCCAGGGGCAATCCATGTGCGTGAGGTGCTTGAACATCGATACCAGCGCGGTGGACACCGCGACCGAACCGACCAGCGCCAGCAGCGGCCAGCGCCAGGCATGCCGGGGCGCGCGCCACGCACGTGCGGCGGCTACCGCCACCAGCAGCGCGCCCAGCGTGCTGGCCCACTTGCCGATGCGATGCACGAAATGGCTGGTGAACCAGGCATCTTTCAACGCCCAGTGGCCACCCTCCAGCCGGTAAAGCCAGTCGGCAAACGCCATGTCGCCCCCGCCGGCCGCCAGCCATGCGTTGAGGATCAACAGCAGCGCGAACGGCAGGTACAGGTGCGTGGCCAGCGGCACCCGCGGATGCGGGGGCGGGTAGGACGCCGTGGGGAGCGCCGGTGCGGTTTGCAGTTCCATGGATCAGACAAGGCGTGCCGAGAGTGCGGCGATGATCGGTAGCGCGTTGTCGGAAAGCGGTCGGATCGGCGCACCGCGCCGGCGATTCCGTTCAGTCGTCGTTGTCGTCGCCGGCCCCGTCGGTACCGTCCCGGCCGGCGTGGCAACCTGCGTGCCACGCCGTTCCGGGCACCAGCAGCCATTGGTTACGGTTCGACTGGCCGATCTCCACTACCTGCGCGCGGTCCACGCAGGCGGGCAGGGCCTCCCGCAGCACGAACAGCCAGCGCCGCGTGGGCTGCGCGGCCAGCCACGGACCGGCCTTGGCCCACTGCGTGGCCCAGTCGGCCTTGAAGCCGAACTCGGTGACCGGCCTGTCGGCCTGCAGCAGGTTCTGCTCGCGCCAGGCGACCATGCCCAGTTGCGCGTCGGGACCGATGCGTTGCCCCACGCGCCGCATCAGGCCGGCGGCCGAACTGGAGGCATCCAGCGCCGGCGCGAATACCATGCCGTGGACGGTCCATAGCAGCGCGGTGGCCAGCACGACGCCGAGTGCGGCGCGCCGCTGGCGGGCCCAGGCGGCGATCACGCCGAGACCGACCCCGAGTGCGATCAGCCCGTATTTCAGCTGCTGCACGACGCCCGCATCCAGGTCGCGGCGCAGTGCATCGCGCGGCAACCACGGTCCGAAGGCGACCGCCAGCGCAGCCACGGCCAGGACGACCACGTAGCCCAGCAGCAGCCGGCGCGGCAGCGGGCGCCGCAACAGGCCGGCCAGCAACGGGGCAGACGCCAGGCATGCAGCCGGCAGGATCGGCAGGATGTACAGCTCGCGCTTGCCCGGGCTGACGCTGAAGAAAAGCAGCACGAGCAGGCTCCAGCCGAGCAGCAGCCACTGGCGCGCGTCGCCGCGGCGCAGGCGACGCCACCAGGCGGGCAGCAGCGCCGGCAGCAGCAGGCTGCCCGGCAGCCACAGCAGTGCGATTACCCGCAGGTAGTACCAGGCAGGCTGTACGTGGTGCCAGGCGGCGGTGTAGCGGGTGGCGGTCTGGCGCAGCAGGATCTCGCGCGCATAGGCCTGCAGCGCGGGATCGTCGCTGCGCCACAGCGCCAAGGCCAGCGGCAGCAGCCACACCGCGGTGCCGGCGATGAACATCGGCAGCGTGGCCGCCCAGCGCCAGCCGTCGCCGCGCCTGGCGGACCATGTGCGGCCGTGCAGGCGCACGTGCAGTGCCCATGGCAACAGCACCAGCAGCGGCAGGAAGCCGACGCCCTTGGTCACCGTACCCACGCCGGCGGCGAAGGCGCCCAGCCACCAGCCGCGCCAATAGGGTCCCTGCAGCAGGTGGCGCAGCAGGCCCCACAGCGACAGCGTGGTCATCGCCAGCAGCACCATGTCGATGTGCGCGCGCTTGGCCATCAGGCCGAACTGCAGGGTGGAAAACACCGCCAGCGCGGCGATGTCGCCGATGCGCGGGTGCCACAGCCGGCGGCCGAGGTCGCGTACCAGCCACAGCACGGCCAGCGCCGCGAACAGCGAGGGCAGCAGGAAGGCGATCGTCCAGTCGCCGGTGAGTTGGTAGGCGCCGGCCTGAAGCCACATGAACACCGGCGGCTTTTCCGCATAAAGCTCGCTGCCACGATGCGGC
This sequence comes from Pseudomonadota bacterium, assembly GCA_023386795.1. Classification (GTDB taxonomy): domain Bacteria; phylum Pseudomonadota; class Gammaproteobacteria; order Xanthomonadales; family Xanthomonadaceae; genus Stenotrophomonas_A. The sequence continues at coordinate 2,396 of JAEWJB010000101.1, read as the reverse complement.
AGCAGCCACTGGCCGCTTTCGACCATGCTGCGGGCGGCGAGCACGAAGCGTGGCTCGTCGGCCGGATTGGGCTGGCGCAGCCCCAGACCGGCGAGCAGGCTGAGCGCGATCAGCAGCCCCACCAGCGCGCTGCGCCAGCGGGAGATCGTGGTGGGGGAGGCGATAGGCGGCATCGGCGGGGGCGCGGGCAGGGAACCGACCATGGTGGGCGCGGGGGCGTGGGAAGATTGTCGGAACACGTCGGTTTCGACACGATTCCGACATCCACCCGCTACGATGCCCGCTCCGCCTTCCCGCAAATTCCGCATGCGGCTCCTGGTCATCGAAGACAACCACAACCTGGTCGCCAACCTGTTCGATTACTTCGAAGCGCGCGGCCATGTACTCGACGCCGCGCCCGACGGCGTGACCGGCCTGCACCTGGCCACCACCCAGGCCTACGACGCGATCATCCTGGACTGGATGATGCCGCGCATGGACGGCCCCGAAGTGCTGCGCCGCCTGCGCGAGGAGCATGCCTCGGAGGTGCCGGTCATCATGCTCACCGCGCGTGATGAGTTGCCCGACAAGATCGCCGGCTTCCGTGCCGGTGCCGACGACTACCTCACCAAGCCCTTCGCGCTGCCGGAGCTGGAAGTGCGCCTGGAGGCGCTGCTGGTGCGCGCGCAGGGCCGCGGTCGCAGCAAGGCCTTGCAGGTGGCCGACCTGCGCCTGGACCTGGCGACGCTGGAAGCCACGCGTGCCGGCCGCCCGCTGCACCTGTACCCCGCCTGCCGCAAGCTGCTCGAAGTGCTGATGCAGGCCAGCCCGGCGGCAGTCACCCGCGAGCGCCTGGAACATGCACTCTGGGGCGACGAGCCGCCGGACGGCGACATGCTGCGCTCGCATATCTACGAATTGCGCCGCAGCGTGGATGGCCCGTTCGCCGAGAAGCTGATCCACACGCTGCCGCGTGTCGGCTACCGGCTGGCGCAGGTCGACGCGGCGGAGGCCGACGATGGCACCTAAGCCCCGCGCGCTGCGGCGGCAGGTGACCCTGTGGCTGGTGGTGTATGCCGCGCTGATCTCGCTGGCGGTGTTCGTGCACGGCTACATCGTCAACGAGCAGGCCGAACAGCTGACCTGGCATTCGCTGCTCAAGTCCGAGCTGGACCACTTCGTGCAGCGCAGCGCCGAGGACCCGGACTACCACTGGACCGACAGCCAGACCGTGCAGTTGTTCGGCGACGATGATGACTCGCCGCCGCCGCCGGAATACGCGGATTTCCAGCCGGGCATCCACGACGGCATCGCCTACCAGGGCCGCGACAAGGTGCTGATGGTGCAGGACGTGAAGGGCCGCCGGCTGGTGTTGGCGCTGGACATCACCGAGCTGCAGCGGCACGAGAACAACCTGGGCCTGTGGATGGTGGCCTCCAACCTGGTGGCGATCGTGCTGCTCGGGTTGCTGGTGGGCTGGGGCATGGGGCGGGTGGTGAAGCCGTTGAGCCAGATGGCCGAGCGCATCCGCCGGTTGCAGCCGGACCGTCCGGGCCAGCGCGTGGAGCTGGATCCGCGCGCCAGCAGCGAGCAGAAAGTGATCACCGAGGCGCTGAACGACTACCTCGGCCGCAACGACCAGTTCGTCGAACGCGAGCGTTCCTTCATCAACAGTGCCAGCCATGAACTGCGCACGCCGATCGCGGTGATCGATGGCGCCAGCGAACTGGCGCTGGCGCAGGAAGACGTTCCGGCGCCGGTGCGCCACCAGTTGTTGCGCATCCGCCAGACGGCGGCCGGCGTGGAGCAGCTGCTGGCGCTGCTGCTGGTGTTGGCCAAGGACCCGGCGCGGCTGGCGCGCAGCAGCGACGAAGTGCGGCTGGACCAGCTGCTGCCGGAGATCGTGGCCGACCACCAGCACCTGAGCGCGGACAAGGACCTGCGGCTCGCGCTGCATGCCGACACCCCGGCGCGGGTATTCGCACCGGTGACGATCCTGCAGGCGGCGATCGGCAACCTGCTGCGCAACGCCATCGAGAACAGCGACCGCGGCACGATCCACATCGGGCTGTCGGCGCCGGCCATCGTGCGCATCGAAGACCCGGGGCATGGCATGTCGCCGGAGGAGATCAGCGCGATCTACGCGCGCATGGCGCGGGGCGACCACAGCAGCCGCGCGGCGGGGATCGGGCTGGACCTGATCGGGCGCCTGTGCGAGCACCTGGGCTGGACGTTGACGTTCGAATCCGATGAAGGACGCGGCACGATCGCATCGCTGGACCTGTCCAGCTCATTGGCCAAGGAAAGCGCGCTTTAAACAGTCGCCGTCCACATCAAACATCCCCTGCAGGAGCGGCTTCAGCCGCGACCGTGCAGTGGCAAACGGCAATGAACCCTGATGTCGCAAGGTCGCGGCT
>JAEWJB010000019.1 GCA_023386795.1 Pseudomonadota bacterium | reverse complement strand
ATCGTGCTGTCGTCCAACTTCAGCTTCGACGGCTTCGGCAACAAGCGCCAGTACGACTACACCCGCAGCGGCAACCCCACCCGCGCCCTGCTGGGCGAAGCGCTGGCCGAGCTGGAAGGCGGCGCTGGCAGCGTGGTCACCGCCACCGGCATGGGCGCGATCACCCTGGTGCTGCATGCCCTGCTACAGCCCGGCGACAAGCTGGTGGTACCGCACGACGCCTACGGCGGCAGCTGGCGCCTGTTCAACGCCCTGGCGGCCAAGGGCCATTTCGAGCTGATCACCGCCGACCTGACCGACCCGCGCGCACTGGCCGCGGCGCTGGCGCAGTCACCGAAGCTGGTGCTGGTGGAAACCCCGTCCAACCCGCTGCTGCGCATCACCGATCTGCGCTTCGTGGTCGAGGCCGCGCACCGTGCCGATGCGCTGGTGGTGGTCGACAACACCTTCCTGTCGCCTGCCCTGCAGCGGCCGATCGAGTTCGGCGCCGACCTGGTGCTTCACTCCACCACCAAGTACGTCAACGGCCACAGCGACGTGGTCGGCGGTGCGGTGATCGCCCGCGATGCCGACGTGCACCAGCAACTGGTGTGGTGGGCCAACGCGCTGGGCCTGACCGGCTCGCCGTTCGACGCTTTCCTGACCCTGCGCGGGCTGCGCACGCTGGATGCCCGCCTGCGGGTGCACCAGGAGAATGCGGCCGCGCTCGTCGACCTGCTGCAGCAGCATCCAGCGGTCGCCAATATCTTCTATCCGGGCCTGGCGACCCATCCCGGTCACGCGGTCGCCGCACGCCAGCAGCGCGGCTTCGGCGCGATGATCAGCTTCGAGCTGCACGGTGGCGAGGACGCCGTGCGCGCGCTGGTGGATGGGCTGCACTGCTTCACCCTGGCCGAGTCGCTGGGCGGGGTGGAAAGCCTGGTCGCGCATCCGGCCACGATGACCCACGCGGCGATGACGCCCGAGGCGCGTGCAACGGCCGGGATCGGTGATGGCCTGCTGCGGCTTTCGGTGGGCATCGAAGCGACCGAGGACCTGCTCGCCGATCTCGGCGCGGGCCTGGAACGTGCGCAGCAGGTGGTCGATGCGCAGGACGCGCCGCTGCGCGAGCTGCTGTGACCGGACGGGGGAGGCCAGCGCGCGCCGGCGAGGGGCTACAGGATCCGCAATCAGGTTTTCCCGGCGTATCTGTTGCGGACGATGACGATGTCGTGGACACAGTAGCCGGCTGCCCCGCCTCTGGCTATGTCGATCACCATCCTGCCCCGCTTGATCTGTCCAACCGGCAACACAGGTGGTTGCGAAGGCTCCTGCACGACGCTGGCCTCATGCTCTTCGATGAAGTTTCTCCAGGGGATGCAGTCACCGCCAAGCAGTGTCAGTGTGGTCACATGGTTTGAACCGTCTTCGCGGGGGTTATGTGTCCTGATTGTCGCGGCAAGCCTCTTTGAGCCATACGACATGATCAGCGGCACAGATGCGCCGGCCTCGATGTGGAAGTCGAAGTAGGACGAGATTGGCCGTGAGCCTTCGTCCGTGATCAGGTTGTCCATGAATTGACCCAGGTCATAAGGACCGCCTGCGCATCTCGGGGCGCTTGCGCACGAACAAACCGTTAGAACCAAGCCAAGCAGAATCGGAAGTTTCATGGTCTGCATGGCAGGTTTCCTCGGTGCTTGCATTGCCGGACGGCGTGGTCGCGGATTAGCCGCGCGCGGCGCGGGCGACCAGGTAGTTGCGGACCTGGGTGCGGGTCATCGCCCGGCCCTGCGCGTCGACCGCGCGGAAATCCACGCCGTGTTCCCACAGCTGCAGCGTAGTCAACACGGCGATGTCCTTGGCCGGCGTGCGTGCCTGCAACTGCAGCAGTTCGCGGTCGAAGCCCGCGCTGCGCAACCACGCCTCATAGGTGAAGATGTGGTCGGTGGCAACCTCGGCCTGGCGCCGGCACTGGGACTGGAGGTCGGCCGGCATCACGTCGCACTGCGGGTTCCACTGGTGCAGGCCGATCAGCGCATCCGGCTCCATCTGCCGCTGCGCGGCCGCGGCCCACAGCGCGACGCAGATGCTGGCGCAATGCCCCTTTACCCGCACGATCAGGTTGCGGCGGTTGATCATGCGCGCCGCCTCGAAGCCGGTGATCGTGTAACCGCCGCCACTGGTGACATCGATGCGCTGCAGTGAAGGATTGGCCTCGAGGATGCGGCGCAGGTCCTCGGCGAAGCGACGGCCGACACCGCCCTCGATGCGCACAGCCTGTCCGCCGTCGAACACGGTCATGGTGGCATCATCGACAGCGGCCAATGACCTGGCCTTCTCGCCTTGGATGAGGGCAACGCGTACCCGCGGCGCGGTGTCCACCTCGGTGGCGTCCGTTCCGGCAGCCGAGGGTTGGGCCGGACGCTCGCCGCGGTTGCCGATGTAGGCGGCCAGTCCCACGAGGACGGCCGCACCGAGCACGACATGGCCGAGCCTGAGCCGGCCGCGTTTCGGCTTCGACGTTGCGCACGGGCGCGTTGGGGGTGTTTCGATGGCCATGCAGACGTCCCTTGTCCGTGGAGGAGGCGCAGCCTGCCAGCTGCCGCCGGACGCATCAAGCGCCGGCACCGTGGCCTGCGATCAGCACTCGATGACGTTGACCGCCAGGCCGCCGCGGCTGGTTTCCTTGTACTTGTCCTGCATGTCGCGGCCGGTATCGCGCATGGTCTTGATGACCTTGTCCAGCGACACCTTGTGCTTGCCGTCGCCACGCACGGCCATGCGCGCGGCGTTGATCGCCTTGACCGCGCCCATCGCGTTGCGCTCGATGCAGGGGATCTGGACCAGGCCGCCGATTGGATCGCAGGTCAGGCCGAGGTTGTGCTACATGCCGATCTCCGCGGCGTTCTCGATCTGCCCCGGGGTACCGCCCAGCGCCGCCATCAGCCCGCCGGCGGCCATCGAGCACGCTACCCCAACCTCGCCCTGGCAGCCGACCTCGGCACCGGAGATCGAGGCGTTCTCCTTGTAGAGGATGCCGATCGCCGCGGCGGTGAGCAGGAAATCAAAGATGCCCTGCTCGCTGCTGCCCGGGCAGAAGCGGTCGTAGTAGTGCAGTACCGAGGGGATGATGCCGGCCGCGCCATTGGTCGGTGCGGTGACCACGCGGCCACCGGCGGCGTTTTCCTCGTTGACCGCCAGTGCGTACAGGTTGACCCAGTCCAGCGTGGTCAGCGGATCGCGCATCGCGGCCTCCGGGCGCGAGGACAGCTCGCGGTACAGGGTCGGCGCGCGGCGCGAGACATGCAGGCCGCCGGGCAGGGTGCCTTCCTCGCGGATGCCGCGGGCCACGCAGGCCTGCATCGCGTGCCAGATCTCGCGCAGGCCCTCGCGGATCTCCTCCTCGCTGCGCCAGCACTTCTCGTTCTCGAACATCAGCGCGGCGATGCTCAGGCCACTGCGTGCGGCCTGGGCCAGCAGTTCGTCGCCGCTTTTGAACGGGTAGGGCAGCGGGGTCTGGTCGGGCACGATGCGGTCATCGGCCGCGTCATCCTCGTTGACCACGAAGCCACCGCCGACCGAGTAGTAGTCGCGGGTGGCGATGACCTCGTCGTTGGCGGCGTAGGCGGTGAAGCGCATGCCGTTGGTGTGGTACGGCAGCTTCTGCCGCTTGTTCATCGGCAGGTCGCGCTTCTCCTCGAAGGCGATCTCGTGCTGGCCCATCAGGTTGATGCGCTTGCTGCTGCGAATGCGCTCCAGCGTGGCCGGAATGATGTCCGGGTCGATCAGGTTCGGGCGGTGGCCTTCCAGGCCGAGCAGGACTGCCTTGTCGGTGCCATGGCCGCGACCGGTGAGGGCCAGCGAGCCGAACACCTCCGCGCGCAGCCGCACGACGTCCTGCAGGCGGCCGGTATCCAGCAACCAGCGGTGGACGAAGCGCTCGGCGGCGCGCATCGGGCCCACGGTGTGCGAGGAACTCGGCCCGATGCCGATCTTGAAGAGGTCGAACGTGCTGACAGCCATGAGGCGGGAAACCGGATAAGGTTGAATATTCTAATGCGCGGGCGCTGCGGGGCCTGAACGCAGTGCAGCAATTCGCAGGGGAATGTATGGGGCTGACGTTGTTTCAACGCGACGACTGTCATCTGTGCGACATGGCGGTGACGGTGCTGGCTGCGGCCCGGGCCGGGGATTTCACCAGCGTCTTCATCGACGAGGACCCGGCGCTCGAGGCGCGATACGGGGTGCGGGTACCGGTGTTGCGCGACGCTGGAGGTCGGGAACTGGATTGGCCGTTCGATGCCGGGCGGGTGGTTGCCTGGTTGGCTGATGGGGTGGCTTGAGAAGCTTCGGCCTGCATGGGCGTCGCCTACGGTCCCGAAAGGGGCCTGCCCCCGGATGCCCGACGATTCCCTGCAATCGACGATCAAGGCAGGTGCGCCAGCTTTTCGTTCTTCCATAAAAAAGGGCGGAGCCGGCGAGGATGACGGCTCCGCCCGCAAGGGCGCGACGACTGGCGCGCCCCGAAGGCGCTTACTTGGCTTTCAGGACCACCTTGGTGCTGATCGCCGTCTCGTTCGGAATGGTCTTGGTGTCTGCCCAATCGCCGCCGCCGACGCCGAAGTCCAGGCGCTTGACCGTCGCCTTGCCCGCCAGCACCGGCTGCGCGCCGGGGGTCCAGGTGAAGGTCAGGGTGACCGGCTTGGTCACGCCGCGCAGTTCCAGGGTGCCATCGGCGGCGTACTGGTTGCCGCCCAGTGAGCGGAACTTGGTGGCGCGGTAGTGGGCGGTGGCGAACTTGGCCACGTTGAAGAAGTCCGCGCCCTGCAAGGTGGAGTCGCGGTCCGGGTTGCCGCTCTTGGCGCCGGCCAGCGGGATGGCGACATCGAGCTTGGCCGTGGACAGGTTGGCCGGGTCGAAGCTCAGCTGCGTGCTGAATCCGGGGAACGTGCCGGTGAAGGTCTCGCCGTCGTACTTGCTGGCGAATACGAGGGTCGAGCCGGGGGCTTGCACGTAGTCGGCGGCCAGCGCCGGGGTTCCGGCGAGCAGGGCGACGAGCGAAGCGGCCACGACGGCCGGGGAGGCGAATTTGGAGGACATCGGGGGTTTCCTCAGGTCTTGGGAGAAAGCCAGCCGCGCGGGAGCATCCGGGACAGGGTGGCGTCGCGCTGGAACAGGTGGTGGTAGAACGCGGCACCGGCATGCGCCAGCACCACGGCGATCAACAGCCAGAAGCCCCATTCGTGGAAGAAATGGGCAATCGCACGGATGCCTTCGTCCGGTCCGCTCAGCTTGGGTACTTCGGCCAGGCCGAACCAGCGGAAAGGACGCAGGCCGCTGGCGGAGTCGTACAGCCAGCCGGAGAGCGGCACGAGGAAGATCAGCACGTACAGCAGCCAGTGCGTGGCGTTGGCGATCTTCTCCTGCCAGCCCGGCGTGCCCGGCACCGGCTTCGGCGCGCCGGCGTACAGGCGCCACGCGACCCGCGCGATGACCAGGGCCAGCACGGTGAGGCCAAGCGATTTGTGCGCGGTGTACACCCAGAAATACTTCGGCGTCTTCGGCAGCTCGCCCATGGTCAGGCCGACGATGCCCAACAGCAGGATCAGCACGGCGATCAACCAGTGCAGGGTCTGGCTGACGCCGCCCCAGCGGTCGGGGGTGTTGCGCAGGGTCATGGCGTGTCTTCCTTGGCGGGTGCGGTGGAGGAGGGGGGCGAGTCGGGCGCGGGCGTGGGTTCGGCATCGTCTTCCGCCTTGCCCTGGCGGATCGCCTCGGCCTCGATGCGCAGTTGTACTTCATCGCCGATCACCGATTTCCAGGCGTCGATGCCGAAGGCCGCGCGGCTGATCGTGGCGGTGGCCGAGAAGCCCGCCGTGCGGCGGAACGGCGGCAGCGGATGGCGCTTGAGCTGGTTGAGGGTGACGTCCAACGCGATCTCCTGGCTGACGCCATGCAGGGTCAGCATGCCGTACACCTTGGCATGCTGCGCGTCGATCGGTTCGACGCGGGTGGAGACGAAGCGGGCTTGCGGAAAACGCTCGCCATCGAGCAGGTTGCGGGCCAGCACCGCCTGGTTCCATTTCGCATCGCCCAGGTCCAGGCGGGTCAGCGGCACGCTGACTTCCAGCCGCGCGCCCTGCCAGTCCTCCGGGTCGAAACGCAGGTTGCCCTCGCTGCCGGACACCGTGCCCAGTGCCTTGGAAAAGCCGGCGTGGTCGATGGCGAACAGTACCCGGGTGTGCACCGGGTCAAGCGCATATTGCGCAGGCGCGGCCTGGGCCACCGGGATGGCGGCCAGGGCAAGGGACAGCAGCAGGAGGCGGGCGCGTGGCTTCATGTCGGGGATTCTAGGCACAGCGTGGGTGTCCCGCTCGCGGTTGCGCCCGCAACGATCCGTTGCGAGCATGCGCGGCAGGACGCGTAAGGAACGACAAGGATGACGGGCAAGAGGTTCCGCGCCTGGTGCCGGGGCGCCATCGCCTGGGCCTGGCTGGGTTGGGTCGTGGCCGCGCAGGCGGCCGTGCCGGAGCAGCCGCGCTTCGGGTTGGTCGAAGGCGGCGATGGCCTGCCCTCCACCGAGATTTCCGGGATCGCACAGGATCGCGAGGGCTACCTGTGGCTGGCCACCGGCGATGGGCTGGCGCGCTACGACGGCGCCGGCTTCAAGGTCTGGCGGCACGATCCGCGTGATGCCGGCTCGCTGCCCGGCAATTCGGTGCAGGCGCTGTATATCGATGCACAGGACCGCATCTGGGTCTCGGCCGAGGGGCGGGGCGTGAGCGTGCTCGATGCCGCGCGGCAGCGCTTCCGGCATTACCGCACCGCCAGCCACCCGCAGTTGCGCGACGAGGAAGTCTTCGCGCTGGCCGGGCGCAAGGACGAGGTATGGTTCGGCACGCAGGCCGGCCAGCTCTACCGCATCGACGCGGCCGGCGCGCTCGCACGCGTGGACACCGCCGGCCTGCTTGCGCCCGATGCGCATGTGATGGCCATGGCCGCCACGCCCGAAGGCGCCTTGTGGATCGGCACCACCGGGGGTCTGCTGCAGTACGACGGCCAGCGTTTGCGCCGCGAGGCGATGCCGGAGGAGGACGGCGTGTTCGCGCTGGCGTGGATCGACGGCCGACTTTGGGTGAGCAGTGCGGCGGGCATGATGTGGCGCGATGCCAGCGGCGCCTGGCGCCTGCCGCAGTGGTCGCGTCGCTTCGGCACCGATGCGGGCAATATCGTGTGGGCGATCGCCGCCGCCGGCGATGGCGAATATTGGCTGGGCAGCGAACGCGGCCTGTGGCGCACGCACGGCGATGCCGCACCGGTGCCGATGCTCGGCGAGCAGGTGCCCCTGAGTCGCCGGCGCAACGTGATGACGCTGCTGCGTGGCCAGGACGGTGGGCTGTGGGTGCCGCTGCATGGCCGCGGCCTGGCCTACCTGCGTGCGGACTGGAAGCGCACCGCGGTGCTGCCGCTGCCGGTCGAGCTCGGGGACGGCATCTACTGCCCGCTGGTACAGGCGGCAGATGGCGGGTTGTGGCAGGTCGAGCCCGAAGGCCGGCTCTCGCGGCTGGACACGCGTGACGGCGCACGCCGCACGTTGCCGCGGGCATGGCTCGCCTTGCGCGGCATGCCGGTGACCGCAGGCGTGGAAGACCGCCGTGGCCGGCTGTGGCTGGGCAATTACCTCACCGGCTTGGCGCGCGTGGACCTGGCGCGCGGCGACTACTGGACCTGGCAGGCTCCCGCCGACGCCACGCCGCAGTACGGCGCGCCGGGCTGGATGGTCGAAGATGCGCGCGGCGACATCTGGCTGAGCGTGCTCAACACGCTGCAGCGGCGTGATGGCGACAGCGGGCGCGTGCTCGACGCCTTCGAATTCGGCAAGGACGCGCAGTTGCCGGGCGAGCAGATCGGCCAACTCGGCAATGGGCCGGACGGTGCAGTGTGGGTCTCCGGCAATCGCGGCCTGCATGCCTGGGACGCCACGCAACACCGCTTCACGCCGGTGCCCGGCCTGCCGGCACGGGAAGTGGAGGCTTTCGCATGGGGACCGGACCAACGCCTGTGGACCTATCGCCTTGGCGAACTGGTGCAGTGGCATCGCGATGGCAACCGCTGGCAGCCCGACCGGCGCATGGGGGCCGACGAGGGCGTACCGGCCATCGAGCCGATGGACATGCGCGTGGATGCGCTCGGCCGCATTTGGCTGGCGACACGACGCGGCCTGTGGCGCATGGACCCGTCCGCCGACGCCGGCACCCCGGCCGCGCGCGCCTTCGGCCTGCGCGATGGCCTGAGCAGCCGGGAGTTCATCCGCGGCTGCCTGCGCCTGGATCGCGAAGGCGTGCTGGCTGGTGCCACGGTGGACGGCCACCTGCTGCTGGTCGACACCCGCATGCCGGACCCGGCACCGGCCACGCCACCGCTGCACATCGAAGAGATCAGCGTGATGCGCGACGGCCAGCGCACCGCGCTGCCGGTGCAGGGCACGCTCGTCCTGCGCGCCACCGACCGCCAACTGCGCGTGGCCGCACGGCTGCTCTCCTTTGGCGATGGCCAGGGCATCCGTTACCGCTGGCGCATGCAGGGCCTGGATGATGCATGGAGCGACCTCGGCAGCCAGGCACTGCGCGAGTTCGCGGTGCTGCCGCCGGGGCGGTACACCCTGCAGATCCAGGGCATGGACGCGCAAGGCAACGCCTCGAACGTCCACCACCTGCGGCTGGAAATGCCGCCGCCTTGGTGGCGCAGCCATCTCGGCCTGCTGCTGTTCGGCCTGCTTGCGCTGCTGGCGGTGTGGGCCATTGCCGCGCTGTACCGGCAGCGCCTGCGTGCCCGCCACGCCTGGCAACTGGCGCAGCACAAGCGCGAGGTGGCCGAGCAGGCTTCGCTGGCGAAAAGCCATTTCCTCGCCACCCTGGGCCACGAGGTGCGTACCCCGATGACCGGCGTGCTCGGCATGACGGAGCTGCTGCTGCAGACGCCGCTGGACGCGCGCCAGCACGGCTATGCCCGTGCGATCGACACCGCCGGCCGCCACCTGCTGCGGCTGGTCAACGACGCGCTGGACCTGGCGCGCATCGAGGCCGGCAAGCTCTCGCTGGAGCGGCGCAATTTCCCGCTGCACGCGCTGCTGGAGCAGGCGATGGCGCTGGCGCGGCCGCTGGCCGGTCGCAAGGGCCTGGATTTCACCTGCGAGATCGATCCGGCGTTGCCGCCGGCCTTGCGCGGCGATCCCAGTCGGGTCCGGCAGATCCTGCTCAACCTGCTCAGCAACGCGATCAAGTTCACCGAGCGCGGCGCTGTCACGCTGCGCGCATTCCCGTCCGCGCCGGGGCGCGGCGTGGTCTTCGAGATCCGCGATACCGGCCCCGGACTGAGCGCGGAACAGCAAGCCGGCCTGTTCCGTCGCTTCGAGCAGCGTGGCGCGCAGGGTCGCACCCGCCAAGGGGGTAGCGGGCTGGGGCTGGCGATCTGCCGCGAGCTGGCCACCGCGATGGGCGGCCATATCGGCGTGGAAAGCGCACCGGGACAAGGCGCCTGCTTCCGCGTCGAACTGCCCCTGCCCTGGGCCGCCCAGGCCGATGTCGATCTCGATGCAGAAACACCCGCCGCCCCGGTCACCGCACTGCCGCCGCTGCGGCTGCTGCTGGTGGAGGATGACGACACCGTCGCCGAGGTCGTGGGCGGGCTGCTGCACGCACGCGGGCACCGCGTGACCCGCGTCGCGCACGGCTTGGCCGCACTGGCCGAACTGCAGGTGCAGTCATTCGATGTCGGGCTGTTCGACCTCGACCTGCCGGGCATCGACGGCCTGGCGCTGGTTCGCCAGCTGCGCACCCTGGGCATGGCGCTGCCAGTCATCGCACTGACGGCGCGCTCGGACCCGCAGGCCGAACCGCAGGCACGCGCGGCCGGCTGCGCGGGCTTCCTGCGCAAGCCGGTGACCGGCGAGGCGCTGGCGGGCGCGCTGGCCGCAGTCGATCTGCAGGCCGATGTGACGGCCACCGCATGACCCATGCGCTCGCCCGTGGACTTGCCAGCCCGCCCCGCGGGCAAGCACGATGCCGGCCGGGGAGGCAGACATGACGATGCAGGTGGCAACAGGCGGCAGTGGCAATGACCGAGGGCGGCGGATCGTCCGCCTTGCCATGCGCGGCCTGTTCGTCCTTTGCGTCCTCGCCTGCGGCGCGGCCACTGCCGCGGTGCCGGCCACGCCGCAGCCACGCCAGCTCACCGTGGCCGACGGCCTGCCCTCCAACACCATCAACGGTTTTGCCGAGGACGCCTACGGCTACCTGTGGCTCGCCAGCGGCGACGGCCTGGCGCGCTTCGACGGCCGCGGCTACCGCATCTGGCGCATCGAGGATGGCCTGCGCGACAACATGATCTGGGCCGTGCATGTCGATGCACGCAACCGGGTCTGGATCGGCACGGAGAACGCCGGGCTGGTCATGCTCACCGCCGATCGCCGTCGCTTCCATTACTACGACCATCGCGGCTATCCGCAGATGCTCGGCAACACCGTGTGGTGCGTGGAATCCACGCCCGATGGCAGCATCTGGTTCGGCACCTCCACCGGCGGCCTGTACCGCCTGGACCCCGCCGGCAAGATGCATCGCTTCATGCCCATCCCGGGCGATGAACGCAGCCTGCCATCCACCTCGGTGAATTTCCTGAAAGTGGGCGCGGACGGCACGTTGTGGGTGGCGGCCAAGAATGGCGTCGCGCGCTGGACCGGGCATGATTTCGAGCGCCTGGAAATGCCGGGCGACGTGACGCGCTACATCAATGGCCTGTCGGTGGAGCCCGACGGCAGCCTGTGGATCGCCGATTCCAACGGCAGTCCCTTGCTGCGCCATCCCGACGGCAGTTGGGATGCGCACCCGTGGAAGCACATCACCGAAGACTCGGTGCTGAGCGTGCTGCTGCGCGACAGCGCCGGCAGCTACTGGCTCGATACGCTCTCCGGCCTCGGCCGCGAGGCCGATGGCGAGCTGCGCAACGTGCCGCTGTACAGCAGTTCGGCGCACGGGCTGGTCAAGCCGAACTGGTCTGCCGCCTACGAGGACCACGAAGGCGGTATCTGGTTCGCCAGCCCCAATACCGGCCTGTGGCACCTGCCGGCGAACTGGCGCCAGTTCGCGGTGCTGGCCAACCGGCGCGAGGACGAAACCTCCATCGGCAATCCCTACGTACTGGCCGCTGCCCGCGCGGCCGACGGCCGCTTCTGGCTGGTCGGCACGCGCGGCATGCTGGATCGCCTGGACCCGGCCACCGGCGCGGTCGAACACCACCTGCAACGCGTGGACGGGCTGAAGTGGCCGCAGTCGGTGCTGGAGGACAAGCAGGGACGCGTGTGGATCGGCCTGTATCGCGGGCTGGTGCGCTACGATCCGGCCGACCGCAGCGTGCAACGCTGGCGCGACACCGACGCCCGCGACCCGGCGATGCACGGCGAGGCGGAAATGATCCGGCAGACCGCCGATGGCCGCCTGTGGATGTATTCCGACGTCGACGGCATCCAGCTGCGCGATCCCGATGGCCATGTGCTGCGCACGCTGGCGCACGATGCGCATGGGCTGAGCCGCGAGTTGGCGGTCAACGAGATGCGGGTAGGCCCGGATGGGTTGATCTGGCTATCCACGAGCCGCGGCGTGCTGCGCTGGAACGAGGCGACCGACCGGTTCGAGCCGGTGCCCGGCGCGCCGACGCAAGCCATCTACGCGTCGGCCTTCACCGATACCGGCATCACCTGGCTGGCGGGCATGGGCCAGGTATCGCAGTACTTCTGGGACGGGCAGCGGTTGCAGCTGCTCGATGGCATCGGCGCGCGGGAGGATTTCCCCGCCCTCGAACCGGGCGGCATGGTGGTCGATGCGGCAGGCGTGGCCTGGGTATCGAGCATGCGCGGACTGATCCGCATCGACCCGGCCAACCGCGCGATCCGCATCTACGGCGTGCACGACGGCCTGCCGAACCAGCAGTTCCGGCCGCGCACGCTGTTGCAGTCGCGACTGGGCCAGGTGGTGGCCGCCACGCCCGATGGGCTGGTGCTGTTCGACCCTGCCCACGTGCGGCCGTCCACCCGCCAGCCGCCGCTGATGATCGAGCGCGTCGGCGTGCGCCGCGGCGAGAGCGGGTTGGACCTCACCCACGTCGAGCCGCTGGAAGTCGCCGACGGCGACCGCGACTTGCACATCGTCGCGCGCATGCTGTCCTTTGCCGACTCGGACGCCAGCAGCTACCGCTTCAAGCTCAGTGGCTACGACCCGGACTGGATCGATGTCGGCCCCAGTGGCGAGCGCCTGTTCTCGCGCCTGCCCGCGGGGCGCTACCGCCTGGAAGTGCAGGGCAAGACCGTGGACGGCGTGTGGTCGAAGGTGCGCATGCTGGATTTCCGCGTCATGCCGCCATGGTGGCGCAGCGGCTGGGGCATCGCCGTGCTCTCGGCGCTGGGCCTGCTGGTGATCCTGGTCGCGGTGCTGCTGTACCGCCGTCGGCTGCGCCGCCTGCATGCGTGGCAGTTGGCCGTCCACAAGCAGGAGCTGGCCGAGCAGGCCTCGCTCGCCAAGACCCGTTTCCTGGCCACGCTGGGACACGAAGTGCGCACGCCGATGACCGGCGTGATGGGCATGAGCGAGCTGCTGCTCAATACACCGCTGGACGCACGCCAGCGTGGCTACACCGAGGCGATCCGTCGTGCCGGCGCGCACTTGCTGCGGCTGGTGAACGATGCGCTGGACCTGGCGCGGATCGAATCGGGCAAGCTGGAGCTGGACCTGCAGCCGTTCTCGGTCAACCAGCTGGTGGAGGAAGTCGCGGCAATGACTGCACCGCTGGCCGAGAGCCGGGGCCTGGCGTTCGTGGTCGACAACGCGCTGCCGGGTGAGCTGACCGCCAACGGCGATGTCACCCGCGTGCGCCAGATCCTGCTGAACCTGCTCAACAACGCGGTGAAGTTCACCGAGCGCGGCAGCGTGACCTTGCATGTCGCCGCGCTGGCGCCGGGCCAGGGCCTGCGCTTCGAAGTGGCCGATACCGGGCCGGGCGTGAGCGCCGAACAGCAGCAACGCCTGTTCCGCCGTTTCGAGCAGGGCGAAGGCCCGCGCACGGCTGCGCGCTATGGCGGCAGCGGGCTGGGGCTGGCGATCTGCCAGGAGCTGGCGGTGGCGATGAGTGGCCGCATCGATATCGTCAGCCGCCTTGGGCAGGGCACGCGTTTCATCGTCGAGCTGCCCCTGCGATGGGTCACTTCCGGCGCGGCGCGCAGCACCACGGCCACCGTGGCGCCGTCGATCGAGGCGGGCCTGCAGATCCTGCTGGTCGAGGACGATGCGACCATCGCCGAGGTGATCTCCGGCCTGCTGACTGCACGCGGGCATCGCGTCGTGCACGCCGCCCACGGCCTGGCCGCGCTGACCGAAGTGGCCGAACAGCCGTTCGACGTGGCGTTGCTGGACCTGGACCTGCCGGGCCTGGACGGCTTCGCGCTCGCACGCCAGCTGCGTGTGTTTGGCCACGCGATGCCGCTGGTCGCGGTGACCGCGCGCGCGGATGCCGAGGCGGAACCCGCCGCGCGCGCGGCAGGTTTCGACGGCTTCCTGCGCAAGCCGGTGACAGGTGAAATCCTGACCGAGGCGATTGCGCAGGTGTTGCGGGATGGTGCCGTGCCCGGCGGAGCGCCGGCGCCGAAGGGCGGGGCATGAGCCGTGGGCGTCGGTACGTGTCGTAGGCGTGCGCCAGCACCCCCGCCGTCCGGCAGCGACGAGGCGGTCACGGTCTCACGGGGCTAGGGCCGGGCGTTACTCCGCCACTTCCTCCACCTGCTGCGGCTCGGGCCGCGTGTCGGAGAGCTGCCAGAAGATCAGCGTCGAGGTGAGCGTGATCGCGCCCACGCACACGAAGGTGGCGTGCAGCGCGCGGGTCGCATCGCCGTGGTCCAGCCCCAGGTGATGGCTGAAGGCGGCCAGCAGGCTGCCGGCGGCGGCCGCGCCGAAACCGGTCGCCAGCATCATCACCATCGACAGCAACGAGTTGCCGGGGCTGGCCATCTCGCGGTCCAGGTCGCGCAGGGTCACGGTGTTCATCACGGTGAACTGCAACGAGTTCACCGCGCCGAACACCGCCAGCTGCACCAGGCGCCAGGCCATGTGCTGGCCCGGCTCGACGAACACGAAACTGGCCATCATCAGGCCGACGAACACGGTGTTGGTCATCAGCACGCGACGGTAGCCGAAGCGCGTCACCAGACGCACCGCCGCACGCTTGGACGCCATGCCCGCCAGCGCCACCGGCACCATCATCAGTCCGGCGTTCATCGGGCTCATGCCCAGGCCCACCTGCAGCAGCAACGGGATCAACAGCGGCATGCTGCCGCTGCCGATGCGCGAGAACAGGTTGCCGAGGATGCCGATGCGATAGCTCGCCACGCGGAACAGCGCCAGCGGGAACAGCGGCGCCTTGGCATTGGCGGCATGCAGCCAGTAGCCGATCAGCGCGGCCAGGCCACCGATGGTCAGCAGCATCACGAACGCGCTGCGCAGGCCCAGTTCGGAAATGCCGTCCAGCGCCAGCGACAGCGCCACCATGCCGAAGGCCAGCATCAGGTAGCCGGCCAGATCGAAGCGCTGGCGTTCGGCGCCATAGTGGTCGGGCATGATTTTCAGCGCGGCCACGAAGCCGATCACGCCGATGGGCAGGTTGATCAGGAACACCCAGTGCCACGAGGCCACTTCCACCAGCCAGCCGCCCAGGGTGGGGCCGATCAGCGGCCCGATCAGCGCGGGGATGGCGATGAAGCTCATCGCCCGCAGGAACTCCTCGCGCGGCACCGAGCGCAGCACCGCGAGCCGGCCAACCGGCAGCAGCATCGCGCCGCCGATGCCCTGCACCACGCGCGCGGCCACCAGCTGGCCCAGGTGCTGCGCGCCGGCGCACAGCAGCGAGCCCAGCGTGAAGACGATGATCGCGGCCAGGAAAGTGCGGCGGGTGCCGTAGCGGTCGGCCACCCAGCCGGAGGCGGGGATGAACATTGCCACCGCCAGCGCGTAGCTGAAGACCACCGACTGCATCTGCAGCGGGCTTTCGCCCAGGCTGCGCGCCATCGCCGGCAGGGCCGTGTTGACGATGGTCGAGTCCAGCATCTGCATGAAGATCGCCAACGACACCAGCCACAGCAAGGGACGCAGTGAGGCGTAGGTCGGCGAGGTGTTCATGGGCGCTCGAACGGGGGAGGGGGGCCTCCCATTATCGGCCAGTGCCCGTGCAGGCGATGCCCGCTTGCCGCATCCACGCGTTTTTCGCCCGATGCGGGCAGGCGAGCGGTCGAATTCGGCAAGGCGCCGCGGCCGGACGCGGCCGGCCCGCGGGCCTTGCTCAGCGGCGGCTGAGCGTGTGTACGGCGTCGACCAGTACGCGCACGTGCTCGGGATCCATGTCCGGCGACATGCCGTGGCCGAGATTGAACACATGGCCCTCGCGCGAGCCGCCATTGCCTTCGGCGTAGCTGTCGAGCACGCGCGTGGCCTCGCGCGTGATGGCTTCCGGCGCGCCGTACAGCGTGGCCGGGTCGAGGTTGCCCTGCAGCGCGACGCGCCCGCCGGTGCGGCGCGCGGCGTCGGCCAGTTCCACCGTCCAGTCCACGCCCACCGCCTCGGCGCCGCTGGCCGCGAGCGCTTCCAGATGCACGCCATTGCCCTTGCCGAACAGGATCAGCGGCGTGCGCTGGGCGCCTTCACCGCGCGCCAGTTCGCGCGCGATACGGGTCAGGTAGGGCAGCGAGAACTCGCGGTACATCGCCGGGGACAACACGCCGCCCCAGGTGTCGAACACCTGCAGCGCCTGCGCGCCGGCCTCGCGCTGCGCGCCGAGGTAGGCGATCACCGCATCGGTCACCACCGACAGCACGCGATGCAGCAGCGCCGGTTCATTGAGCGCCATCGCCTTGATGCGCGCGTATTCCTTGCTGCCGCCGCCTTCGACCATGTAGCAGGCCAGCGTCCACGGGCTGCCGGAAAAGCCGATCAGCGGCACCGCACCGTCCAGCTCGCGACGGATCAGCCGTACCGCGTCGGTGACGTAGCGCAGCTCGGTGCCCATGTCCGGCACCGCCAGCCTGGCCACGTCGCTCGCGCTGCGCAGCGGGCGCTCGAATTTCGGCCCCTCGCCGTCGGCGAAGTGCAGGCCCAGGCCCATCGCGTCGGGCACGGTGAGGATGTCCGAGAACAGGATGGCTGCATCCAGCGGGAAACGGCGCAGCGGCTGCAACGTGACCTCGCAGGCGATTTCCGGATTCTTGGCCATGGCCAGGAAGCTGCCCGCCTTGGCGCGGGTGGCGCGGTATTCCGGCAGGTAGCGGCCGGCCTGGCGCATCAGCCACACGGGCGTGCAGTCCACCGGTTCGCGGCGCAGGGCGCGCAGCAGGCGATCGTTCTTCAGCATCGGGGTTCCTTCAGGGGCCGTCGTCGCCACCGGGCGCCGACGTGATCTCGTAGCCGCGCTTGAGTTGCGAGTCGCGGGCCTTGTCGAAGGCGCGTTGGGCCTCTTCCTGCAGCAGGTACTGCTCGCGCCGCAGCTGGATGCGCCCGCCGATCTCGCCGCTTTCGCGCACCAGTTCCCAGCCACCGAACAGGTCCGGGGCCAAGGTCAGTTGCACGTAGCGCAAGGGCGTCGTGCCGATCGGGGGTTGTCGCAGGTAAACGCGCATGCCGCCGATTGTACCGGCTGCCCCGGCGCGACGCCGGCCGCGCGGGGTCAGCCCCGCAACACGTCCAGCACCGCGGCCTCGTCGACGTCGGGTACCACTTCGGCCTGGCCGATGCCGCGCCACAGCACCAGCCGCAGCCGGCCGGCGATGTTCTTCTTGTCCAGGCGCATGCGCGCCAGCAACGCCTGCGGGTCCAGGCCGGCCGGGATCGCGGTTGGCAGGCCGTAGGCTTCCAGCAGCTCGCGCAGGGTATCGGTGTCGGCGGCCGGCGCCATGCCCAGGCGGGCCGACAGCCGCGCGGCCAGCACCATGCCTACCGCCACGGCCTCGCCATGGTTGAGGTTGTCGTTGTGCGGCGCGCCGTAGCCCTGTTCGGTTTCGATGGCGTGGCCGAAGGTGTGGCCCAGGTTGAGCAGCGCACGCTCGCCCTTTTCCAGCGGGTCGCGCTCGACGATCTCGGCCTTGTGCTCGCAACTGCGGGCGATCGCCTGCACGGTGGCCGCGGCCTCGCCGCGCAGCAGCGCTTCCCGCTCCGCGGCCAGCCACCGGAAGAACAACGGGTCGCGGATCGCGCCGTACTTGATGACTTCGGCCAGCCCGGCGCGCAGTTCGCGTGCGGGCAGGCTGTGCAGGGCGGTGGTGTCGGCGATCACCGCGCGCGGCGGATGGAAGGCGCCGACCAGGTTCTTGCCTTGGGGAATGTCCACCGCGGTCTTGCCGCCGACGGAGGAGTCGACCATCGACAACAGCGTGGTCGGCAGCTGCACGCAGTCCACGCCGCGCATCCAGCATGCGGCGGCAAAGCCGGCCAGGTCGCCCACCACGCCACCGCCGAGCGCGAACACGCAGGCATCGCGGGTAGCGCCGAGTTCGGCCAATGCGGTGACAACCGCGCCGAAGTGCTCCAGCGTCTTGGAGGCCTCGCCGGCCGGGATCACCAGTTCGCCGACCTGCAGCTCGGGGCGCGCCGCCACCAGCGTGGCGCGTACGCGCGTTGCATAGAGCGGCGCCACGGTGTCGTCGCTGACGATCAGCACGTGGCGGCCGCGTACCGGGGCAGCCAGGCGCGCGGCATCGCGCAACAGGCCTGGGCCGATGGCGATGACGTAGGGCGTGGCGCCGCCGACATCGACGGTACGAAGGGAAGCGGCGTCGTTCATGCGTGGGTCGTGGTCCGGGGTTGCCAGGCGGCGGCCAGGCGCGTCACCAGGTGCGCGGTGGCCTCGGCCGGGGAAAGGTGGTCGGTGTCCAGGCTCAGGTCGGCGATCTCGCGATACAGCGGGTCGCGGGCCACGGCCAGCGCGTGCAGCACCTGCTCGCGGTCCGGCCGCTGCAACAGCGGCCGGGTACGGTCGCGCTGCAGGCGTTCGAGCTGGCTGGCCACGCTGACATGCAGGTGGATGACGAAGCCGCGCGTGCGCAGGCCATCGCGGTTGCCGGCATCGAGCACCGCGCCGCCCCCGGTGGAGATCAGCTGGTTCTCGCCGGCCAGCAGGTGTTGCAGCACCTCGCGCTCGTGGGCGCGGAAGGCGGCCTCGCCGGAATGCTCGAAGATCGTGGGAATGCTGGCGCCGGCATGCGCGACGATGGCGTGGTCGACGTCCACGAACGACAGCCCGAAGCGCTCGGCCAGGCGACGGCCGATGCAGCTCTTGCCGGCGCCCATGGGGCCGATCATGACGACGTTTGGTGCGGACTTCATGCGAGCGATGCTAGCACCGCGCCGCCGTCGGCCGGCGGGTGCTTTCGGCTGAAACCGCCCGCGCGCGCCGGGCAGCGCGCGGGTCTCAGCTGCTGCGCTGCACGGCGCGGGTGTTGTCGAGCCACAGGACATGGTCGGCGCGTGCGGGCAACGTGCGCAATGCCTGCCGGCTGACCCGTTCGTAATGCTGCAGGAAGCGGGCGAGGGCGGCCGCGTCCATGCCGGTACGCCCGGGCGAGGCGGCCATCAGTCCCTGCTCCTGCTCCATGCGCCAGGTCGTGACGATCTCGAAGGAGGGCGCCTGCAGGGCCCAGAGCCGGTCCGCGCGGGCCCATAGCGCCGGATACCCGTCGGCCAGCGCGTGGTTGCAATACCGGCGCCAGATGGCTTGCGCATCCTCGTCGCGTTCGAGCGCGTTGAGCGGGGTGGCGAGCACGTCCTCGGGCTCGGCCGGCACGCCCACGCACCAGCCCTCGAGCACGAGCAGGTCCAGCGGGGTCGCTATCGCGGGCCACGCGCGCTCCGGCAGCCGGTCATCGGCGAGCTTGTCGAAGCGCGGCAGGCGCAGCGGTTGGCCGGCGGCAATCCCATCGAACACCTGGGCGGCCAGGGCCAGGTCATGCGTGCCCGGCGGGCCGCGTGTGCGCAACAGGGGATGCACTTCGCGGGCCAGGAGCCGGCGTTGCGCGGCGGTGAGGTAGAGGTCGTCCAGCGACAGCGTCGCCGCGACATATCCGCGCACCCGTGCCGACGCCACCACGGCCTGGGCCAGCGTGGATTTGCCGCTGCCCTGCAGCCCGCTGATGGCCAGCACTGCGGTGCGGCCGTCGGCGGGGCGATGCGCCAGGGCGTCGGCGAGGGCGGTTTCAGCCAGGGTCGTGTCGCCCGGGCGTGGCGGGAGCGAGTGCGCTTTCACCTGCATGCGGCCACAATAGCGCCAACGAGGCTGCTGTACGGATCCCATGACCGACTTTTACGCCGAAGCCCTGTCGACTTTCGCGTCGCTGTACCAGGAGGCCGAGCAGGGCGAGGAAATCGAGCCCAGCGCGATGACCCTTGCCACGGCCAGCCTGGAGGGCCGGCCGACTGCTCGCACCGTGCTGCTGAAGTCCTTCGACGAACGCGGCTTTGTGTTCTACACCCACATCGAGAGTCCCAAGGGGCGCGAGCTGCAGGCCAATCCGCAGGCCGCGCTGCTGTTCCTGTGGCGGCGCTTGCGCGAGGCCGGCATCCAGGTGCGCATCGAGGGCGACGTGCAGCAGGTGTCTGCCGCCGAGTCCGACGCCTACTTCGCCTCGCGGCCCCGGCAGAGCCAGATCGGCGCGTGGGCCTCGATGCAGTCGCGCACGCTGTCCTCGCGCGAGGAATTCGAACAGCGGCTGGCGAAGGTCGAGTCCGGCTTCGAAGGGCGCGAGGTGCCGCGGCCGGAAGGCTGGGGGGGCTTCCGCGTGGTGCCGCAACGTTTCGAGTTCTGGTATGGCGCGCAGTTCCGCCTGCACGAGCGCTGGCGTTATGAGTGCGACCCTGCCGGCGTGTGGAGCAAGCGGATGCTGTATCCCTGACGGCCATGCGCCTGCAGCCGGTCTATCGCATCACCGTGTTCGTGCCCCCGGCGCATCTGCAGGCGTTGCAGGAAGGCATCCTGGCGATGGAGCCGCTCGGCGACGCGCGCTATGACCAGGTGATGTGGTGGTCGGCGCCGGGGCTGGAGCAGTTCCGGCCGCTGGCCGGCGCACAGCCGGCACAGGGGACGCCCGGCGACGTGTCGCGCCTGCCCAGCGTGCGGCTGGAATTCGCCATCCCGCGCGACCCCGCGCGGCTGGCGCGCGTGCTGGAGCAAGGCGTGCGGCGTCATCATCCGTGGGAGTCACCGGCGATCTTCGTGGATGAATGCCTGCAACCGGTGTTCGACCAGTCACTCTAGACGTTCTGCCATCGCCGCCAGCACGGGCGCCCATGTTCGCCACGTGACGCCATCGGCAGGCATGATGGACGTCCGCTCGCGCAGGAGGCCCGCTGATGAAGGTTGCCGTCTACAGCACCCGCCGCTACGACCGGGTCATGCTCGACCGCGCCAATGCCGCGCACCACCACGACCTGGTCTACGTGCAGGATGCGCTCAGCGTGGCAACCGCGCCGCTGGCGGAGGGATGCGGCGCGGTGTGCGTGTTCGTCAACGACAACGTGGACGAGGCGGTGCTGGAAGCCCTGAAAGGGTTGGGCATCGGCCTGGTGACGACGCGCTCCACCGGCTTCAACCATATCGATGCGTTGGCTGCCCAGCGCCTGGGCATCGCCGCCACGCGGGTTACCGACTATTCGCCATACTCGGTCGCCGAATTCGCCGTGGGCCTGCTGCTGGCGGTGAACCGGCGCATCGCCCGTGCCAGCCAGCGAACCCGGGACGGCAACTTCGAGCTGGATGGGTTGATGGGCTTCGACCTGCACGGACGCACCGTCGGCGTGGTGGGCACCGGCAAGATCGGGCGCATCTTCGCCTCGATCATGCGCGGCTTCGGTTGCCGGGTGCTGGGCTTTGATCCGTATCCGAGCGCCGGGTTCGACGGCATCGGCCAGTATGTCCCGTTGCCCCAGTTGCTGGCCGAGAGCGACGTGATCTCGCTGCACTGCCCGCTGACGCCGCAGACGCAGCACCTGATCAATGCGCAGTCGTTGCAGGGCGTGCGCCAGGGGGCGTTCCTGGTCAACACCAGCCGCGGCGGGTTGATCGACACCGAGGCGGTCATCGACGCGCTGAAGACCCACCGGCTGGGCGGCTTGGCGATCGACGTCTACGAGCAGGAGGCCGACCTGTTCTTCCAGGACCTGTCGGCCACGATCATCACCGACGACGTAATCCAGCGCCTGGTGTCGTTCCCCAACGTCATCGTGACCGGACACCAGGCGTTCTTCACCGCCGAGGCGATCGGCCAGATCATGGCGACCACGCTGGAGAACGTCACCGCCTTCGCGCGCGGAGAAGCCTTGTCCAACCGGATTCCCCTGCCGCGCTGATCGCCGCTCAACCGGCCGACAGTTCGCGGCCGCGGCGCGCGGCGGCATCGACGGCCTGGGCGACCAGTGCCTCGAAACCGCCGGCCTGGAAGGTCTCGATGGCGGCCTGTGTCGTGCCGTTGGGCGAGGTCACGCGGCGGCGCAGTTCGGCGGCCGTTTCGCCGGATTCGACGAGCATGCGCGAGGCGCCGAGCAGGGTCTGCGCGACGAGCGTGGTCGCCGCGTCTTCCGGCAACCCCTGTGCGACCGCTGCCGCCTGCATGGCCTCGGCCAGCAGGAATACGTAGGCCGGGCCGCTGCCGGAGACGGCAGTGACCGCATCCATCAGGCCCTCGTCCTCCACCCACACCGTCTGCCCGGCGCTGGCCAGCAGCGCCTGCGCGCGCGCGCGACCCTCGGGCTGGACATCGTCTCCGGCGTACAGTCCGGTGACGCCGGCACCGAGCAGGGCCGGCGTATTGGGCATCGCGCGCACTACGCCAGCGCCTTCCCCCAGCCACTGGCGAAGGCGATCGCGGCTGATGCCGGCGGCGATGGAGACCACCAGCGGCCGAAGGATCTTCGCCAGCGGCGCGAGCGGTGCGCAGGCCTCGGCCATTACCTGCGGCTTCACGGCCAGCAACCAGGTGCGGCAATTCTCGGCAGCTTCAGCGGCGGTCACGTGCACCTTCACCCCGAAATCGATGGCCAACTGCTCGCGCAGCGCGTCCACCGGCTCGGCAACATGGATCGTGTTGGCGGGTACACCCTGGCGGATGAGCCCGGCAATGAGGCTGCGGGCCATGTTGCCGCCGCCGATGAAGGCGATCGGGTCGAAAGGCGAAGCGGCGGTGTCGGACATGGCGGGGCCTGCATGGAAGCGGGCCTGCGATGTTAGCGCGATGCGCTCAGGCCACCGAGGTGTGCGGCTGGATCCGGGCGAGCGTATCGGCCAGCGCATCGCGTGCGATGGCCTTGTCGTGGTCCATCTGCAGCTTCATCCAGAAATCCTCGGACGTGCCCAGGTAGCGCGCCAGCCGCAGCGCCGTGTCGGCGGTGATGGTGCGCTCGCCGTTGACGATCTTGCTGATGCGGTCCTGCGGCACCTCGATGGCCTTGGACAGCCGGTACTGGCTGATGCCAAGCGGGTCGAGGAACTCGTGGCGAAGGATTTCGCCCGGGGTGGGATAAGCAACGGTACGCATGGTGCGGCCTCCTAGTGATAGTCCACGATCTCGACCTGGGCAGGCCCCTTCCAGGTCCACACGAAGCAGACGCGGAACGGGTCGTTCACGCGGATGCTGTACTGGCCCTGGCGATTTCCGTGCAGGGCCTCCAATCGGTTCGCCGCGGTGCCCGGAGGTCATCCAGGCGGGCGGCGGCGTTCAACATGGCGAGCTTGCGCATGGCGGCCGCCTGGATGAAGGCGAAGGCCGCGAGCCGCTTGCCGTGGAAGAACGCCTGCGTCCGTTTGCAGGCGAAAGATTGGATGGACATGAAGCTAATGCCTAGCGTTACTATCGTCAAGCGTTAGCATGACGCGTCGGCTACCCGATGTGGATCGGGGTTTGCCGCCTCCTCAGGTGGGGCGGGTGCTCCGCGCGCCAAACAGCGCGGTACCCACGCGCACCATCGTGGCGCCGCCGGCGATGGCATCGGCGAAGTCGCTGCTCATGCCCATCGACAGCGTATCGATCCCGGGATGGGCGGCTGCCAGTGATTCGAACAGCGTGCGCATGCGGGCGAACGCATCCTGCCGGCGTTCGCGCTCGGGGAACGGCGCCGGGATGGCCATCAGCCCCCGCAGGCGCAAGGCCGGCTCGGCGACGATGGCCGCGGCCAGTGCCGGGACCGCCTCCGGCGCGCAGCCATGCTTGCTGGCTTCGTCGTCGATGTTCACCTGGATGAGGACGTTCAGCGGCCCGCGACCGGCAGGGCGATGGCGGGCGAGGGCGCCGACCAGCTTCGGCCGGTCCACCGTCTGCACCCAGTCGAACAGCTGCGCCGCCTGCTCGGCCTTGTTGGACTGCAGGTGGCCAATGAGGTGCCATTCCAGGCCCCGCTCGACCAGCGCGACCATCTTGCCGGCCGCTTCCTGCACGTAGTTCTCGCCGAAGGCGACCTGTCCCTCGGCCGCCAGCGCGGCCACCGATTCGGCCGGCTGGGTCTTGGAAACAGCCAGCAGCCGTGCCGGTGGCCGGCCGGCCGCGCGCGCGGCGTTGTCCATTTCCGCCAGGATCATTTGCAACGGGGAAACCGGCACGACGTCTTCTTCCAGCCACAAGCAAGGGCGCTATACTGCCGGCCGGGGATAAACCTTTCCAGTCGCAGCCAGGGGAAACGCAGCGTATGGATATCGCTGAACTATTGGCCTTCTCGGTCAAGAACAAGGCGTCGGACCTGCACCTTTCCGCAGGGCTTCCGCCGATGATCCGTGTCGACGGCGATGTTCGCCGCATCAACATTCCGGCACTGGACCACAAGCAGGTCCATGCGCTGGTGTACGACATCATGTCGGACAAGCAGCGCCGCGACTACGAGGAATTCCTCGAGGTCGACTTCTCGTTCGAGATCCCGTCGCTGGCGCGCTTCCGCGTCAATGCGTTCAACCAGAACCGCGGCGCCGGTGCGGTCTTCCGTACCATTCCCTCCGAGGTGCTCACGCTGGAGGATCTGGGCTGCCCGCCGATCTTCCGCCAGCTGATCGAGCAGCCGCAGGGCCTGATCCTGGTGACCGGCCCGACCGGCTCGGGCAAGTCGACCACGCTCGCCGGCATGATCGACTTCATCAACAAGAACGAATACGGCCACATCCTCACCGTCGAGGACCCGATCGAATTCGTCCACACCTCGCAGAAGTGCCTGATCAACCAGCGCGAGGTGCACCGCGACACGCACGGCTTCAACGAGGCGCTGCGCTCGGCGCTGCGCGAAGACCCGGACATCATCCTGGTCGGCGAGTTGCGCGACCTGGAAACCATCCGCCTGGCGCTGACCGCCGCCGAAACCGGCCACCTGGTGTTCGGCACGCTGCATACCAGTTCGGCGGCCAAGACCATCGACCGCATCATCGACGTGTTCCCCGCCGGCGAAAAACCGATGGTGCGCTCGATGCTGTCCGAATCGCTGCGCGCGGTGATTTCGCAGGCGCTGCTGAAGAAGGTGGGCGGCGGCCGTACCGCGGCGTGGGAAATCATGGTCGGCACCCCGGCCATCCGCAACCTGATCCGCGAAGACAAGGTCGCGCAGAT
Source organism: Pseudomonadota bacterium (assembly GCA_023386795.1). Classification (GTDB taxonomy): domain Bacteria; phylum Pseudomonadota; class Gammaproteobacteria; order Xanthomonadales; family Xanthomonadaceae; genus Stenotrophomonas_A. The sequence goes on along the minus strand of JAEWJB010000019.1, from coordinate 11,685 downwards.
GTACTCGGCGATCCAGACCGGCCAGCAGTCCGGCATGCAGACGCTCGACCAGCACCTGCAGGACCTGGTCAAGCGCAGCCTGATCACCCGCAACCAGGCCCGCGAGTACGCCAAGGACAAGCGCATCTTCGAATGATGCGCGCCCGCCGCGATGCGTGAGCGTCGCGGCGGCCGTTCCGCTGCCGGGGCGCCCCGGTCCAACCACGCAGCCCCGACCCCGATTCCCGGAGAGCCGCCATGAGCACCATCGACTTCACCTCGTTCCTCAAGCTGATGGCGCACCAGAAGGCGTCGGACCTGTTCATCACCTCGGGCATGCCGCCGTCCATCAAGGTGCATGGCAAGATCACCCCGATCACGCAGACGCCGCTGACCGCGCAGCAGAGCCGCGACCTGGTGCTGAACGTGATGACTCCCTCGCAGCGCGAGGAGTTCGAAAAGACCCACGAGTGCAACTTCGCCATCGGCGTGGCCGGCGTGGGCCGCTTCCGCGTCAGCTGCTTCTACCAGCGCAACCAGGTCGGCATGGTGCTGCGTCGCATCGAGACGCGCATCCCGACCGTGGAAGAACTGAGCCTGCCGCCGGTCATCAAGACGCTGGCGATGACCAAGCGCGGCATCATCATCTTCGTCGGTGCCACCGGCACGGGTAAGTCGACCTCGCTGGCGGCGATGATCGGCTACCGCAACCAGAATTCGACCGGCCACATCATCACCATCGAGGACCCGATCGAATTCGTGCACAAGCATGAGGGCTGCATCATCACCCAGCGCGAGGTCGGCATCGACACCGACAGCTGGGAGAACGCGCTGAAGAACACCCTGCGCCAGGCGCCGGACGTGATCATGATCGGCGAGGTGCGTACCCGCGAGGGCATGGACCACGCCATCGCCTTCGCCGAAACCGGTCACCTGGTGCTGTGCACCCTGCACGCGAACAACGCCAACCAGGCGATGGACCGCATCATCAACTTCTTCCCGGAAGATCGCCGCAGCCAGTTGCTGATGGATCTTTCGCTGAACCTGAAGGGCGTGGTCGCCCAGCAGCTGGTGCCCACGCCGGATGGCAAGGGCCGCCGCGTGGCGATGGAAATCCTGCTCGGCACGCCGCTGGTGCAGGACTACATCCGCGACGGCGAGATCCACAAGATCAAGGAAGTGATGAAGGAGTCCACCAACCTGGGCATGAAGACCTTCGACCAGAGCCTGTTCGAGCTGTACCAGGCCGGCGAGATCTCCTACGAGGACGCCCTGCGCTACGCCGACTCGCAGAACGAGGTGCGCCTGCGCATCAAGCTCTCCCAGGGCGGCGATGCCAAGACCCTGGCCCAGGGCCTGGACGGGGTGGAGATCGCGGAAGTACGTTAAGCCACGCCCGGAACCCGCGCTTTACCCCCACGCCCGCTGCCGACCGCAGCGGGCGTGGTCGTTTCCGGGCATCCGGCCTTCATGCAAGTGTCGCGGGCTTGTTGTCTAATACGCGCCCCCGCGTCACCGATGCTCCCCATGAACTCTTCCGTTTCCGACCTGCCGGCCGGCGGCGAAGCCGTGCATTCCGACAGTCCGTTGGTCACGTCCGGCCCGCTGACCCCGCCGGCCGATGCCACCGGCACCGTGGCCGACGACCGCGCCTTCCACCATTCGGTGGCCGAGGATGTGCAGGGCATGGTGCTGGCCACCCTCATCGCCTCGATGGGCCTGGCGATCTTCGCCAAGGGTGGCCTGTTCATTGGCGGCATGGCCGGCGTGTCCTTCCTGCTGCACTACGCGCTGGGCTGGAACTTCGGCCTGGTGTTCGTGATCGTGAACCTGCCGTTCTACTGGCTCTCGGTGCGGCGCATGGGATGGGAATTCACCGCCAAGACCTTCCTGGCCGTGGGCGCCTGCGGTGCCCTGACCGACCTGCTGCCGCGCTGGGCCGACTACGCGCATATCAGCCCGCTGTTCTCGGCGCTGGCCGGTGGCGCGCTGTCGGGGCTGGGCATCCTGTTCTTCATCCGCCATCGCGGCAGCCTCGGCGGCGTGGGCATCCTGGCGGTGTACCTGCAGCAGACGCGCGGCATCAGTGCCGGCCGCGTGCAGCTCAGCTTCGATGCGATGCTGATGGTGGTCGCGTTCTTCCTGCTGCAGCCGGACAAGGTGATCTATTCGGCGCTCGGCGCGCTGGTGCTGAGCCTCGTGCTGATGTTCAACCACCGGCCGCACCGATACATGGGCGTCTGAGCGCCGCTCCTACGGTTTGGCCGGCAGTGCGGTGGGGCGCAGCGGGCGATGGCCGAGCCGTGCCATCAAGCCCGCCGCATCGAACGGCGCGTGCACCTTGGCGTCGTTGTCGAAATAGCAGTACACGTCGCGCCGGGTCCGCGCCGGCGCCTTGGGTGCGTGACGGGCGGCATCCGTGGGTTCGCCGCCCTTCGCCCATCGGTCGATCCTGCGCGCCCAGTGATCCAGTGCCTCGTCGCTGTAGCCACTGGCATACAACTCGGCATCGCCGTGCAGCCGCACGTAGACGAAGTCCGCAGTGACGTCTTCCATCAGCGGATAGCGGCTGGCCGCGTCGGCGACCACCAGCGCGATGCGGTGGCGGCGCAGCAATGCGATGAAGGCCGGGTCTTCGAAGCTCTCGTGGCGAACCTCCAGCGCGTGGCGGATACGGCGCCGGCCCTGCGCGGCCAGCACGCTGCGGCCACGCATGAGCGTGCGATCACGGCGCTGCGCCAGCGCGGCCGCCTGCTCGATGTTGCGTGGCAGCTGCGAAAGGAATTCCTCCAGCAGCGCGGCATCGAACTTCAGCGTCGGCGGCAGCTGCCACAGGATCGGTCCCAGCTTCGGGCCCAGCGCGAGCAGTCCGGACGCGAAGAAGTTGGCCAGCGGCTTGGCGCATTCGCGCAGGCGCTTGGTATGGGTGATGAAGCGCGGCCCTTTCACCGCGAAGACGAAGCGCGCGGGCGTGTCGTCATGCCAGGCCTGCCAGCTCTGTGGCCGCTGCAGCGAATAGAACGAGCCGTTGAGTTCGATGCTCGGGAAGCACCGCGCGGCGTAGGCCAGTTCCTCGCGTTGCGGCAGCCCCGAGGGATAGAAGCGGCCGCGCCACCGGGGATAGCGCCAGCCGGAAATACCGATGCGGATGCCCATGCGGCCACGTTGACCGAGGGTCCGTAAGGCGACGTGCCCGCGATGTGCAGGCGCCGTGGAATGTCAGGCCTGCCGCCAGGGTGGGCCAAGCGCATCGATACGCGCGTACACCGGGCAGCCGGCGTGGTGCGCGCCGGGCAGGTAGCCCAGGCTCATCAGGAACTCGCCGGTGATCTCCCCGCCGGTGAAGCGAAAGGTCTTCTTGAACAGCTTCACCCATTCGGCCTTGCTGCGCGGGTGGTGGGCATCGAGCCACGCGGCGAACCCGCCGTGGCTGGCGCGCAGGCCTTGGATCACCTGCGCGTTGTGGATCGCCGCCAGCACCTTGAGCCGGTTGCGGATGATGCCCGGGTCTTCCATCAGGCGCGCGATATCCGCCTCGCCATAGGCCGCCACGGCGTCGACGTCGAAGCCGCCGTAGGCGCGGCGGAAGCCTTCGCGCTTCTTCAGGATGGTTTCCCAGCTCAGCCCGGCCTGGTTGATCTCCAGCAGCAGGCGTTCGAACAGTTCGGCTTCCTCGCGCTGGGGAAAGCCGTATTCGTGGTCGTGGTAGTGCCCGTGGACCGGATGGCCGGGGGCGATGCTGCAGTAGCCGCTCATGCAATCTCTTCCTTCTTCCCGGCAGCGCACGGCGCGGGGCTGTGACGATTATGTGCAGATTCGCGGCCCGCCGCCTGCCAAGACCGCGCGGGACGGTAGAATGTCGGCCATGTCCGCGCCGGCCACCCACCTGACCCGCCAAGTCCTGATCGCGCTGCCGGCGCTGTCGGACCCGAACTTTTCGCGCTCCGTCGCGCTGATCTGCCAGTACGACGACAACGGCGCGATGGGCGTGATGATCAATCGCCCGTCCGAATACACCCTGGGCGAAGTGCTCGGCCAGATGGGCATAGATACCGAAGACGCCGCCCTGCGCGAGCAGCTTGTGCTCAGCGGCGGCCCGGTGCACCCGGAGCGCGGCTTCGTCGTCCACGACGGCCAGCCGTGGGATTCCAGCCTCGCGCTGGGCGAGGGCCTGTACCTCACCACCTCGCGCGACGTGCTCGAGGCCATGGCCCGCGGCGAAGGCCCGGCGCACGCGCTGGTCGCGCTCGGCTGTGCCGGCTGGGGCGCCGGGCAGCTGGAACTGGAGATCGGCGAAAACAGCTGGCTCACCGCGCCCGCCGACGAAGAGCTGCTGTTCGACCTGCCGCTGGAACAACGCTGGCAGGCCGCTGCCGGCCGCATCGGCGTGGACCTGTTCCGCCTCACCGACTACAGCGGACATGCCTGAGGCCGCCGCGATTCCCTTCGACGCGACGGTGCTCGGCTTCGATGTCGGCTCGCGGCGCATCGGCGTGGCGGTCGGCAGTGCGCTTGGTGCCGGCGCCCGCGCGGTGGCGGTGATCGACGTGCATGGCGCCGGACCGGACTGGGCGGCGCTGGACCGCGTGCAGCGCGACTGGCGCCCGGCCGGCCTGGTGGTGGGCGACCCGCTCACCCTGGAAGGCGAGGACCAGCCGGCGCGCAAGCGGGCGCATGCCTTCGCCCGCCAGCTGCGTGAGCGCTACAAGCTGCCGGTGGTGCTGGTCGATGAACGTTCCAGTTCGGTGGAGGCCGCGCAGCGTTTCGCGCGCGACCGCGCCGAAGGCCGCAAGCGCCGCCGCGATGCCGAGGCGCTGGACGCCGTGGCTGCGGCCGTCATCGTCGAGCGCTGGTTCGCCGCGCCCGACCAGGCCATCCCGCTTTCCTGACCTCCACCCTTCCGCCATGACCATGCAACTGGATTCCAACGGCCGTCTGCGTCACCTGCTCACCCTCGAAGGCCTGCCGCGCGCCACGCTGCTGCAGCTGCTGGACCGCGCCGGGCAGATCCGCGATGCGGCGGTCGGCCGCGTCGGCAAGCGCAACGTGCTGGCCGGCAGCGCGGTGTGCACGCTGTTCTTCGAACCGTCCACGCGCACGCGCAGCTCCTTCCAGCTGGCCGCGCAGCGGCTCGGGGCGGACGTGCTGAACTTCGACGCCTCCACGTCCTCCACCCGCAAGGGCGAGACCGACCGTGACACGCTGAAGAACCTCGAAGCGATGAGCGTGCGCGGTTTCGTGGTGCGCCACCCGGAAGACGGCGCGGTGGCACGCCTGGCCGGCGAGGCGGGCGAGGGGACCGCGCTGATCAACGCCGGTGACGGCCGCAGCGCGCATCCCACCCAGGGCCTGCTGGACATGCTCACCCTGCGCCAGGCCAAGGGCAGCGATTTCTCCAAGCTCAAGCTGGTGATCGTCGGCGACGTGAAGCACTCGCGCGTGGCGCGTTCGGACCTGCATGCGCTGCGCACGCTCGGCGCGGGCGAGATCCGCGTGTGCGGACCGGCCGCGCTGCTGCCGGAGGACGGTCTCCTCGACGGCTGCCAGGTCGGCGACGATCTCGATGCGATGCTCGAAGGCGTGGACGCGGTGATGATGCTGCGCCTGCAGCGCGAACGCATGGAAGAAGGCCTGGTGCCCTCGCTGGAGGGCTACCACGCGCGCTACGGCCTGACCGCCGAGCGCCTGCGCCGCGCTGCGCCGGACGCGGCCGTGCTGCACCCGGGCCCGATCAACCGCGGGGTGGAGATCACCGACGAGGTGGTCGACGGCCCGCAGTCGTGGGTACTGCGCCAGGTCGCCAATGGCGTGGCCGTGCGCATGGCGGTACTGGAGACGTTGCTGGGGTAAGCGCGCCCGGCACCGGGCCAATGACCAATGGCAGTGCAGCCGGCGGGGCTGCCCTGCCTAGGATGGCGGTTCCCTCGTCGTCCCCCGGATTCCCGATGCGCCTGTCGATGCGCGGCCCGCTGGCCGTTGCGGCCGTCCTGGCCCTTGCCCCCGCCGCCCACGCCGCCGACGGCGGCTTCGATCCCCGCGAGTTGTTCGCCCCGCTGCAGTTGCCGCAGGCCCCCAACGCCTACCGCAGTGGCGGCGGCGTGCCGGGTCCGCTGTTCTGGCAGAACCAGGCCGACTATGACCTGCAGGCGCGCATCGACCCGGCCACGCACCGCCTGTCCGGCGATGCCACCATCACCTACACCAACCGCAGCCCCGATACCCTCGACGTACTCTGGCTGCAGCTGGACCAGAACCTCTACCGCGCCGACTCGCGCGCCAGCATGGCGCGCCCGACGCGCCGCACCGAGACCACCGAGGGCCTGCGCATCGCCTCGGTCGAGGTCGAGCGCGCCGGCAAGCGCTCGCCGGTGCGTTACCTCGTCGATGACACCCGCCTGCGCGTGGACTTGCCGCAGCCGCTGGCCGGGCAGGGCCAGGCGCTGAAGCTGCACATCCGCTACGACTACGACATCCCCGGCACCTGGGGTGGCCGCACGGCCGTGACCCCGAGTGCGAACGGCGAGATCTACGAGATCGCGCAGTGGTATCCGCGCATGGCGGTATACGACGACCTGCGTGGCTGGGACACCCAGCCCTACCTGGGCTCGGAGTTCTACCTCGAATACGGCACCTTCGACTACGCGGTGACCGTGCCATGGGACTACCTCGTCGCCGGCTCCGGCGAACTGGTCAATCCCCAGGAAGTGCTCACCGCCACCCAGCGCGAACGTCTGCGCCAAGCCGCCGACAGCGAGCGCACGGTGCTGATCCGCACGCCGCAGGAAGTCACCGACCCGGCCAGCCGCCCGACGCGCGAAGGCACGCGCACCTGGCGCTTCCACATGGCGCATACCCGTGACGTCGCCTTCGCCGCCTCGCCGGCGTTCGTCTGGGACGCCGCGCGCATCGACCTGCCCGAAGGCCGCCATGCACTGGCGATGTCGGTGTATCCGGTCGAAGGCGTGGGCGCGGACAAGTGGAACCGCTCCACCGAATACGTGAAGGGCGCCATCGAACATTTCTCGCAGTGGTATCCCTACCCGTGGCCGGTAGCGGTCAACCTCGGCGGGCATGGTGCGGGCATGGAATACCCGGGCATTGTCTTCGACGGCATGGACGATGCCGGCAAGCCGCTGTTCTGGATCACCGCCCACGAGATCGGACACACCTGGTTCCCGATGATCGTCGGCTCCAACGAGCGGCGGCATGCGTTCATGGACGAAGGCTTCAACACCTTCATCGACGTCTACGCTTCCGACGCGTTCAATCACGGCGAGTACGCGCCCAAGCGCGATTCGGAATACGCGCCGAAGGGCGGCAACCCGGTCGAGGAGATCCTGCCGCTGCTGGCCGACGCGGACGCGCCGACGCTGATGGATACCGCCGACGCCACCAGCGAGAAGTACCGCCACCCGCTGACCTACTTCAAGGGCGCGCTAGGCCTGGTGTTGCTGCGCGAGCAGATCCTCGGCCCGGAGCGCTTCGATCCGGCATTCCGCAAGTACATCGCCACCTGGGCGTTCAAGCATCCGGACCCTTCCGACTTCTTCCGCCTGATGGAAAGCGAATCCGGCGAGGACCTGTCGTGGTGGTGGCGCGGCTGGTATCTCCACAACTGGCAGCTGGACATGGGCGTGCGCGAGGCGCACTACGTCGACAACGACCCCGGCAAGGGCCTGCTGGTGACGCTGGGCAGCCGGCAGAAACTGGTGATGCCGGCCACCCTGCGCGTGGACCTGGCCGACGGCAGCCACCTCGACCAGCGCGTGCCGGTCGAGGCGTGGCTGCAGCAGAAGGCGCCGCAAGTGAAGCTGCCCACGCACCAGAGGGTGCTGCACGTCAGCCTGGACCCGGACGCGAAGCTGCCCGATGCCGATCGCAGCGACAACCGGCTCGACATCGCCAGCTGAGCCGCGCAGCCCTCAAGCCGTGGCCGGGGCGGGCGCCAGTGCCGAGGCCACTGCCCGGCGCTGCGCCTTCAGGCCGAAGCAGGGCCGCAGCCAGCCCACGCGGCGGATCACGCCTTCGTGCAGCAGCAGGCAGCCGGCGGCGGTGCCGGCGATCACCAGCAGCGGCTCGACCACCGGGCCCAGGTGCATCGGGATCAACCAGAACGCCAGGGCGATCATCACGCTCTGGTGCAGCATGTACCAGGGATACACGGCTTCGGTGCAGTAGGGGAGCCAGCGGAAAGGACGGTTCAGCCACACTTGGCCCCAACCGAAGATCGCCAGCAGCGCCATCCAGGTGTAACCGGCGCGCGCGATGCGCTCGACCGCGTACCACGGCACCTGCGCCCATATGCCATGCACCTCGACGTGGTGCCGGCCAGCGGTGCGCAGTCCCAGCTCGACGCCGAGGCACAGCGCGGCCACGCCGAAGGAGGCCCAGCGCCAGCGGCGCACCCGCGCCCAGAATGTCTCGTTGCGCGCCACCGCGTAGCCGAGCAGGAACAGCGGCAGGGATTCGGCATGCACGAACCAGTCACCGAACAGCGCATGCGTCGGCGCCCAGCGCGGCATCACCCAGAGCAGGTTGAACGCTTCCCAGGCGATGGGCAGCAGCAGCCACGCGGCCGCCGGCACTGGCAGTGAGCGCCACCGCGCCACCGCGGCCTGCAGCGCCGGCCGGCGCAGCACGGCCAGCACGCCCAGCAGCAGCATCGTGTACGGCCACAGGTAAGCCAGGTACCACAGGTGGTTCCAGGTGATGCCGAACTCGGCGCCGGTGAAGGTGCCCGGCGGCCACGGCCTGACCTGCCAGTAGCGCAGCAGGAATTGCGCGAAGCCCGGCTCGATGTGGCCCTGCGCCAGCGCCTCGCAGTAGGGCTGGATCGGCACCACGATGAACATGCCGAACAGCAGCGGCAGCAGCAGGCGCCAGCTGCGCAGCAGCGCGGCGCGGCCGAGCTGCGCCGGCCGCAGCAGGCCCAGGGCGATGCCCGAGATCAGGAACAGCAGCGGCATGCGCCAGCGGCTGAGCGCGATCATCCCGCCCTGCAGCCCTTCGGAAAGGTAGGTGCTCTTGAGGTGGAAGTCCCAGTCGGCCACGTACAGCATGCCGGCGTGGTAGAGGATCAGCAGGCCGAAGGCGATGACGCGCAGGGCGTCGAGGTCGTGGCGGCGGTTCATGGCGCGGTCCCATCGGAAGGAGGCGCCATCGTCCGCGCCGCCCCCGGCGCCAGGCGCTCGAAGTGACGATCCGTGCGCGGTCTGGGACCAGTCGCGGTCCCACGGGGACGGCGCGGGACGCAATGGCGGCCGCGCCGCCTAGAATGCGCGGATGACGACGCCACCCGCCCGCCCAGCCCCGCCCGCCGACGATGCCCAACACCGCAGCCGGCGCTGGGTGGTGGTGTTCTGGGTCGTGGTGTTCCTCAGCGCCGGGCTGGGCAACGCCGCGACGGGCCTGCTGGATGCCCAGCGCGACGGCCTGCCCATCGCCGCCTGGCAGCTGCTGACCTGGGAACTGAGCAGCGTGGCGGTGTCGCTGGCCCTGCTGCCGCTGGTATTGGCCGCCTGCGCGCGCTGGCCCCTGCATGCCGACAACTGGCGCCGCCGGCTGCCGCTGTACTTGCTGGGCAGCGTGGTGTGGTCGGTGCTGCACGTGGCCGGCATGGTGGCGGTGCGCAAGGCGGTCTATGCACTGATCGGCGAGCATTACGATTTCGGCGACATCTGGGTGCGCTGGGGCTACGAATACCTCAAGGACGTGCGCACCTTCGCCCTGCTGGTCATCACCACCCACGCCGCGGCCTGGTTCGGCCGCCGCCTGCAGGGCGAGGCACGGCTGTTCGACCTGCCCGACGAAGGCCCGCCGCTGGAGCCGGTCGAGCGCCCGGAACGGTTCCTGGTGCGCAAACTCGGCCGCGACTTCCTCGTCGCGGCCGCGGACATCGAGTGGCTGCAGGCCTCCGGCAACTACGTCAACCTGCACCTGCGCGGGCACGACTATCCGCTGCGAAGCACCCTGGCCGGCATCGAGGCGCGGCTGGACCCGGCGGTATTCGTGCGTGTGCACCGCAGCTACCTGGTGAACCTGGGACGGGTGGTCTCCATCGAGCCGCAGGACAGCGGCGATGCGAGCGTGCACATGGACGACGGCAGCGTGCTGCCGTGCAGCCGGCGCTACCTGCCGGCCCTGCGCGGGGCGGCGGCCTGAGGCTGCGCCCCGCTCGCCGGCGGGCGGGGGTGCCCCGGCCCTTTTTCCTGCACTGCGGCTAGGCGCGATGCGCGGCCAGCGCGTATCTTGTCGCGTTCACCGCCAACCTCCGCACCCATGACCCAGCCCGCCGCGCCCGCAGAACGCCTCAGCCACGCCCTCAAGCCGCGCCAGCTGATCATGATGGGGCTGGGCAGCGCGATCGGCGCCGGCCTGTTCCTCGGTTCCGGCGTGGGCGTGCAGGCCGCCGGCCCGGCGGTACTTGTTTCCTACCTGGTTGCCGGCGCGCTGGTGATCATCGTGATGAACGCCCTGGGCGAAATGGCCGCGGCCAAGCCGACCAGTGGCGCGTTCTCGGTATACGCCGCCGATGCCATGGGCGAAACCGCCGGTGCCACCGTGGGCTGGCTGTGGTGGGTGCAGCTGGTGATCGTGATCGCCGCCGAAGCGGTGGGGGCGGCCGGGCTGCTGTCCACGGTGTGGCCCGTGGTGCCGGTGCCTGCGCTGGCGGTGGCGTTCATGGCGGGCTTCACCGCGATCAACCTGTTGGGCGTGCGCAACTTCGGCGAGTTCGAGTTCTGGTTCGCCATCCTCAAGGTGGTGGCGATCCTGGCCTTCATCGCCATCGGCATTGCGCTGCTGGCCGGCTGGCTGCCGCATGCGCCTTCGCCGGGCCTGTCCAACTTCACCGCCAACGGCGGCTTCGCCCCGCGCGGGCTGGCCGGCATCGGCGCGGCCCTGCTGGTGGTGGTGTTCGCCTTCGGTGGCACCGAGATCGTGGCCGTGGCCGCGGCCGAAACCGCCGACCCGGAGCGCAGCATCGCCCGGGCGATCCGCACCGTGGCCTGGCGCATCCTGGTGTTCTACATCGGCTCGCTGAGCGTGATCATCGCCGTGGTGCCGTGGACGAGCGAGGCGCTGAAGTCGCCGTTCGCCGCCGTGTTGCAAGCTGCGGCGATCCCCGGGGCGGCCACGGCGATCACGCTGATCGCGGTGGTGGCGCTGCTCTCGGCGCTCAATGCCAACCTCTACGGCGCCTCGCGGATGATCTATTCGCTGGCCCAGCGCCGGGAGGCGCCGCGGTGGCTGGCGCGCACCAGCGCGCGCAAGGTGCCGGTGGCCGCGGTGTTGGCCAGCGTGGCGTTCGGCTTCGTCGCCGCCGTGCTGGAACTGCTGTATCCCAACCGCGTGCTGCCGATGCTGCTCAACATCGTCGGCGCGACGTGCCTGCTGGTGTGGACCATTTCGCTGCTGGCGCAGCTGGTGCTGCGCGCGCGCGCCGATCGCGCCGGCACGCCGCTGCCGTTCCGCATGCGCGGCTACCCCTGGCTGACGGTGCTGGCGCTGGCGATCCTGGCGCTGATCTTCGTGTTGCTGATTGCCACCCCGGACACGCGCGCGCAGTTCGTTTCGATGGCGTTGCTGACGGCGGCGATTGCCGTGATCAGCGAGGTCGCGCGGCGGGTGCGGCGCGCGCGCTGAGACGAGCGGGGCGCAGGGAGGTTTTTCTCGCTGCCGGGAAATCCTTGTAGGAGCGGCTTCAGC
>JAEWJB010000084.1 GCA_023386795.1 Pseudomonadota bacterium | reverse complement strand
GCCCCGCATGGATGCAGTATTTGGCGTCCCCCGAGCGCGCTTCGCCCCCGCACACCGCGCGACGCCAACCGAACAGCCGAAAAGAAAACTACCCGTCAGCCTTCAACACATCAGTAAAGGCAGTCCGAAACTGCTGCATCTCCGCCTCGGTCCCGACCGTCACCCGCACCCGCTGCGGCCAGATCGGCCAACTGCGCCCGACTACTACACCCCGCGCGGCCATCGCCTGCGAGAACGCCTTCCCGTCGCCCTTGATGTCGACCATGAAGCAGTTCGACTCGCTCGGAATGCACGAAAAACCGCGCGCCTGCAGCCACTCCACCGTCTGCTGCCGGATGCGCGCATTGGCCGCCTTCCGCGTCGGCACCAGCGCGCTGTCGCGCAGGCTCGCATCGGCCGCCAGCATCGCCGGGACCGGCAGCGGGTTCCCGCCGATCTGCTCCAGCCGCGCCAGCAATGCGGGCGATGCCACCGCCGCTCCCAGCCGCAACCCGGCCATCCCGTAAAGCTTGGAGAAGGTGCGCAACACGATCAGATCGTCGCGACGGCCCGCCAGGTCCACCACCGAAGGCTGCTCGCTGTAATGGATGTACGCCTCGTCCACCAGCACCACCGCATCGGCTGGCTTGTGCGCCAGCAACCATTCGATGCGCGCGCGCGGCGTCACCGAGCCGGTCGGGTTGTTCGGGTTGCACACGTAGATCAAGCCCGCGCGCGGATCTGCCGCCGCCATCGCCTCCACGTCATGGCTGAAATCCGCCGCCAGCGGCACCTTGTGCACGGGCGCCCCGTGCGCCGCCGCCACGTCGGCCACCGCCTCGAACGTGGGATCAGGCACCACCACCGATGCCTCGGCCGAAGTGAAAAGATGTCCCGCGCGATTAAGTGGATCGCTCGATCCCGGGTACAGCGCCAGCCGTTCCACTGGCACCCCCAGCTGGGCCGCCAGCAGGTCGCGCAGCTGGGCGGCCAGCTCGAAGCGGTAGCGTCCGGTCGTCGGCAACCCGCGCGAGATCGCCTGCAGTGCCGCCGGCGAAGGCCCCAGCGGGCACTCGTTGAAATTGAGGTAAATCTTGCGGTCCACCACCGCATTGGCGGCTGGTGCGGCGGCAAGCGCGGCAGGCGCCACTCCCAGCGACGAGGCGGCCAGGCCTGCGCCGGCCAGCTGCAGGAACGAACGGCGGGACACGGATGCGGACACGGCGGGGCTCCAGCGAGGGCGACAGCGAACGCTAGCGGCAGCGGCCCCCGCGCCACAAGAGGGCGGGCCTCATGTCGCCTTTCCCATCGCCTCGCTAGAATCCCACTTCCGTATTCAGTGCCGTTTTCGACCGATGACCGCCCGCCAGGATCCCGCCCAGCGCGCCGCAGACCTGCGCCGCCAGCTCGAAGACGCCAACTATCGCTACCACGTCCTCGACGAGCCGCAGCTTCCCGACGCCGACTACGACGCGCTGATGCGCGAACTGGAGACGCTGGAAGCCGCGCATCCCGAACTGGCCACCGACGATTCGCCCACCCGTCGCGTCGGCCACGCGCCATCGCCCGGCAGCGGCTTTGCCGAGGTGCGCCACGCCGTGCCGATGCTTTCGCTGGGCAATGCCTTCAGTGACGAGGAAGTCGTGGAGTTCGTGCGTCGTATCGACGAACGCCTGGATACCGCCGCGCCGACGTTCTCGGCCGAGCCGAAGATGGATGGCCTGGCCATCAGCCTGCGCTACGAGGACGGGGTGTTCGTGCAGGGCGCGACCCGTGGCGATGGCACCACCGGCGAGGATGTCAGCGCCAACCTGCGCACCGTCGATGCCATCCCGCTGCGCCTGCGTGGCGAAGGTTGGCCGGCGGTGCTGGAGGTGCGTGGCGAGGTCTACATGTCGCGCGCGGACTTCGAGGCCTACAACGAATACGCGCGCCTGCACGGCGGCAAGGTGCTCGCCAACCCGCGCAATGGCGCCGCCGGCTCGCTGCGCCAGCTGGACCCGCGCATCACCCGCCAACGTCGCCTGAGCTTCTATGCCTATGGCGTGGGCCAGGTCGAAGGCGGCACGCTGCCCGACCGCCATTCGCGCATCCTCGCCCAGCTGCGCGAATGGGGCTTCCCGGTCAGCGACCTGGTAGAAGTGGTGCAGGGCGCCGATGGCCTGCTCGACTACTACCGCCGCATCGGCAAACGCCGCGACGCGCTGCCGTTCGATATCGACGGCGTGGTCTACAAGCTCGACGAGATCGCCGGACAGCGCGAGATGGGGTTCGTCGCGCGCGCCCCGCGCTGGGCCATCGCGCACAAGTTTCCCGCGCAGGAGCAGTCCACCACGGTGGAGGCCATCGAGATCCAGATCGGCCGCACCGGCGCCGCCACCCCGGTGGCACGGCTCAAGCCCGTGCATGTGGCCGGCGTGATGGTCACCAACGCCACGCTGCACAACGCCGACCAGATCGCCCGCCTGGACGTGCGCGTCGGCGATACGGTGATCGTGCGCCGGGCCGGCGACGTGATTCCCGAGGTGGTCAGCGTCGTCGCCGACCAGCGCCCGGCCGGCACCGTCGAATGGCAGATGCCTCGGCAGTGTCCGGTGTGCGGCTCGGAGATCGTGCGCGAGGAGGGCGAGGCGGTATGGCGCTGCTCCGGCGAGCTGGCCTGCCCGGCGCAGCGCAAGGAGGCGATTCGCCATTTCGTCTCGCGCCGCGCGATGGACGTGGACGGGCTGGGCGAGAAGTTCATCGAAGTGCTGGTCGACAGTGGCGTGGTGCAGGGAGTGGCTGACCTGTACCTGCTCGACCTGGACCAGCTGCTGGCGCTGCGCCTGGTCACCGGCGCCGAGTCGCCGGAGGCATTCCTGCGCGACGCGCGCGAGCACCTGGCCGAAGCCGGCTACCGAACGCTCGCCCAGCGCGTGGAAGCGCTGGACGGCGAGGGCTGGCAGGCCGACCTGCTGCGCGCCGGCCTGCCGGCATTCCACTGGAACCGCAAGAAGATCGCGACCAAGTGGGCCGAGAACCTCGTCGCCGCCCTGGAGGCCAGCCGCCATACCTCGCTGGAGCGTTTCCTGTACGCGCTGGGCATCGAGCACGTCGGCGAAAGTACCGCCAAGGCCATCGCGCAATGGTTTGGCGACCTGGCGCTGCTGCGCACGCTGCCCTGGCCGCTGTTCAAGCGCGTGCCCGATATCGGTGGCGAGGTGGCGCGCTCCATCGGCCACTTCTTCGACCAGCCGGGCAACCAGGCCGCCATCGATGCGCTGCTCGCGCGCGGCGTGGTGATCGCCGATACGCACGCCCCGAGCGCGAAGCTGCGTGGCGAGCTTTCGTTCGCGCGCCTGCTGGAGGACCTGGAGATTCCCAAGGTCACCGCGGTACGCGCAACGCAGGTGGCCGGCGCATTCGCCGATTTCGACGCACTGCGTCGTGCCGATGTCGAGGCGCTGACCGCCGCCGGCGTGCCCGCGGCCGTCGCCGAGGCGCTGCTGGGCTGGCTGGCCGAGCATGACGCCTTCGCCCAGCGGGCGCAGCAGGGATTGCAGGCGTTGCTGGCGCGGTTGCCGGAAGCGAGCGCCGAGCAGGCCGGTGCGTTGGAGGGCCAGACTGTCGTGCTGACGGGCACGCTGGTCGAGCTGACCCGCGACCAGGCCAAGGAGCAGTTGGAGGCCCTCGGGGCCAAGGTCGCCGGCAGCGTGTCGAAGAAGACCTCGTTCGTCGTGGCCGGCAGCGAAGCCGGTTCCAAGCTCGACAAGGCACAGGCCCTGGGCGTGCCGGTGTGGGACGAAGCACAACTGCTGGCGCTGTTGCGGAAGCACGGCGCATGAGCCAGCCGGTCGACCTGGCCGCGCTGCGCCTGCGTGCCGCCCTCAATGCCGACATCCGCGCGTTCTTTGCCGAACGCGGCGTGCTGGAAGTGGAGACGCCGGTGATGTCGGCGGCCGGCAATACCGAGCCGAACATCGAAAGTTTCACCACGCGCTTCACCGGCCACGTCGACGCCGGTCCCGCGCTGCGCTGGCTGCGCACCTCGCCCGAATATCCGCTCAAGCGCCTGCTGGCCGCGGGCGTGGGCGACTGCTACGAGCTGGGACGCGTGTTTCGCAATGGCGAGGCGGGTGGTCGCCACAACCCGGAGTTCACCATGCTCGAGTGGTACCGGGTAGGCTGGGACGACCGACGTCTGGCCGGGGAAACCGTGGCACTGGTGCAGCGCGCGCTGGCGCAGGTAGGTCGGTCGGCAGAGGTGCTGACCGTGACGTATCGGCAGCTGTTCCTGGACAGCCTGGGCCTGGACCCCTTCACCGCCTCGCTCGAACAGCTGCAGGCGCCGCTGGCGGACACGCATATCGACGGCGAAGGGTTGAATCGCGACGACTGGCTCGACCTGCTGATGACCCACCGGCTGCAGCCCGCGTTCCCGCGCGAGCGCATCACCGTGGTCCACGACTGGCCGGCCACGCAGTGTGCGCTGGCACGCATCCGTGCAGGCGAACCGCCGGTGGCCGAGCGCTTCGAGCTGTACCTGGGCAGCTTCGAGGTGGCCAATGGCTATCACGAACTCAGCGACCCGGATGAACAACGTGCCCGTTTCGAGCACGACAACCAGCGGCGTGCCGCACGCGGCCTGCCGCAGCCGCCCCTCGATGAAGCGTTGCTGCAGGGGCTGGCCGGCCTGCCCGATTGCGCTGGCGTGGCGGTGGGCGTGGACCGGCTGCTGATGGCGCTGCGCGATACCACGCGCATCGCCGACGTGCTCGCGTTCGATTTCGCGCATGCATAAGGTGCTTCGTATTGCTTTCTTCACACCGTCAATGGTCTGATCGCGCCGCAGGGGCCGTGTCCCTGGCTGAATCCTTCAAGCAGGGCGGACGGCAATGATCGGGGCGGGGCGCCAGCGGAAGATGAAGTGTCTGCGCCAGGTCGCAGGGATCATCCTGCCCATGCTGGCGGGTATTGCCACGCCTGGCGTGGCGCAGCAGATGCCGCCCGCCGATGCGCTGGTGCGCTGCGAATCGCGCGACATGTCGCGGGTACATTGCCCGATGGAAACCCGGCGCGGCGTGGAACTGGTGCGCCAGCTGTCGGGCAATACCTGCATCCGCGGCAGCGAATGGGATATCGAGCGTGGCGGCATCTGGGTCGCGCTCGGTTGCCGGGGTGAATTCCGCGCGCTGGCCCCGACGGGAGAAATGCCGATGCGGCGCGTGGTGCGTTGCGAATCGGATGGTCGCCAGAATAGCTGCCCGGTGATGCTGCGCGGCGCGCCGGTGCGGCTGCTGCGCCAGCTCTCGGCGTGGCCATGCAAGGAAGGGCGCAGTTGGGGTGTCCGCCGCAACGAGATCTGGGTGTCGCGCGGCTGTGACGGCGAGTTCGAACTGGGGGCGGAGGACGGCAGTGGATTCGTCGACATGCCGCGCCTGATCACCTGCGAATCCAAGGGCAAGACCCGGCGCATGTGCGGTGTCACCATCGACCGCGGCGCGCGCCTGCAGCGCCAGCTGTCCAACAGCGCCTGCGTGGAAGGCAGCAGTTGGGGCTGGAGCCGCGACGGGGTGTGGGTGGACCAGGGCTGCCGTGGGGAGTTCGTGGTCGACTGACCCGGGCGGCCGCGACGCTTACAATGGGCCGATGAACGACACCACCATCGATTACGCCCGCTACGACCATATCCGCCCGATCCTGTGGACGGGCGAGGCGCTGGAGCTGCTCGACCAGCGCAAGCTGCCCTTCGTCGTGGAGCACGTCCATTGCCATGACAGCGACGAGGTGGCCCATGCCATCCACGCGCTGGCGGTGCGCGGTGCGCCGGCAATCGGCATTGCCGCTGCCTGGGGCGTGGTGCTGGCGGCGCGCACGGTGGAAGCCAGCGACGGCGAGGATGCCGCGCGCAAGCTGGAACCGGCGCTGCAGCGGCTCAACGCCGCGCGCCCGACCGCGGTGAACCTGGCCTGGGCGCTGGCGCGCATGCGACGCGCGCTGGAAGGTACCGGCGGCGACTGGCGCGCGGTGCTGGAGCGCGAGGCGCAGGCCATCGCCGACGAGGATCTGGCCGCCAACCGCCACATGGGCGCATTGGGCGCAGGATTGATCGCCCCGGGCAGCGGCGTGCTGACCCACTGCAATACCGGTTCGTTGGCCACCGCCGGCTTCGGTACCGCGCTGGGCGTGATCCGGGCCGGCATGGCGCAGGGCCGCATCGGCCGCGTGTTCGCCGGCGAGACCCGCCCGTGGCTGCAGGGCGCGCGGCTGACCGTGTGGGAGCTGCAGCAGGACGGCATCGACGCCACCCTGATCGCCGACTCGGCCGCCTCGCACCTGATGAAGACCGGCGCGGTGCAGTGGGTGGTGGTGGGCGCGGACCGCATCTGCGCCAATGGCGATACCGCCAACAAGATCGGCACCTACCAGCTGGCGATCGCCGCGCGCCACCACGGCGTCAAGTTCATGGTGGTGGCGCCGTCCTCGACGGTGGACATGGACACCGCCGACGGCGCACAGATCGAGATCGAGCAGCGCGACCCGGGCGAGCTGTTCGGGATCGGCGGCACCCGCACGGTGGCCGAGGGCATCGCGGCCTGGAACCCGGTGTTCGACGTCACGCCGGGCACGCTGATCGACGCCATCGTGACCGAGCGCGGGGTGATCGAAAACCCGACGCCGGACAAGATGCGCGCGGCTTTCGGCTGACCGCCGGCGGGCGGGGCCGCTAGGCCCCCTGCGGCCCGCCAAGTCCTTGTCCAAACAAGGCGAAATTCGCCCTTCGTGGTACAATCCGTGGGTTGAAGGAATGCCCCCGCGCAAGGCTGCGCGGCACGGGTTTTCCGGCGTCCAAACTGAACAAGACACGGGCAGCGAATGGCAGAAACCGCCAAGGAAATCATCCAGGTCAACCTGGAAGACGAGATGCGCAAGAGCTACCTCGATTACGCCATGAGCGTGATCGTGGGGCGCGCCCTCCCGGATGCCCGAGACGGCCTCAAGCCGGTGCATCGCCGCGTGCTGTTCGCCATGAACGAGCTGGGCGCGCACAGCAACAAGCCGTACTACAAGTCGGCGCGTATCGTCGGTGACGTGATCGGTAAATACCATCCGCACGGCGACCAGTCGGTCTACGACACGCTGGTGCGCATGGCCCAGCCGTTCTCGCTGCGCTACCTGCTGGTGGACGGCCAGGGCAACTTCGGTTCGGTCGACGGCGACTCCGCCGCGGCGATGCGTTACACCGAAGCGCGCATGTCGCGCCTGACGCATGAGCTGATTGCCGACATCGACAAGGAAACCGTCGATTTCCAGCCCAACTACGACGAGAAGGAACTGGAACCGACGGTCATGCCGACCCGGTTCCCGAACCTGCTGGTCAACGGCTCGGCCGGTATCGCGGTGGGCATGGCGACCAACATCCCGCCGCACAACCTCACCGAGTCGATCAACGCCTGCATCGCGCTGATCGACAACCCGGAGATCGACGTCGACGGGCTGATGGAATACATCCCGGGCCCGGATTTCCCCACCGCCGGCATCATCAACGGCACCGCCGGCATCGTGGCCGGCTACCGCACCGGCCGCGGCCGCGTGCGCATCCGCGCCAAGGCCGATGTGGAAGTGGCCGACAACGGCCGCGAGGCGATCGTCGTCACCGAGATCCCGTACCAGGTCAACAAGGCGCGTCTGATCGAGAAGATCGCCGAGCTGGTCAAGGAAAAGAAGATCGACGGCATCAGCGAGCTGCGCGATGAGTCCGACAAGGACGGCATGCGCATCTACATCGAGGTCAAGCGCGGGGAATCGGCCGAGGTCGTGCTGAACAACCTGTACCAGCAGACCCAGATGGAGTCGGTGTTCGGCATCAACATGGTGGCGCTGGTCGATGGCCGCCCGAAGCTGATGAACCTCAAGGAGATGCTGGAGGCGTTCCTGCGCCACCGCCGCGAGGTCGTCACCCGCCGCACCATCTTCGAACTGCGCAAGGCACGCGCCCGCGCGCACATCCTGGAAGGCCTGACGGTCGCGCTCGCCAACATCGACGAGATGATCGAGCTGATCAAGACCTCGGCCAATCCGCAGGAAGCCAAGGAGCGCATGCTGGCCAAGACCTGGGAGCCGGGGCTGGTGGCCGCGCTGCTGGGCGCCGCCGGTGCGGAAGCTTCCAAGCCGGAAGACCTGCCCAAGGGCGTGGGCCTGGTCGGCGGCTTCTACCAGCTGACCGAGGTCCAGGCGCAGCAGATCCTGGAAATGCGCCTGCACCGCCTGACCGGCCTGGAGCAGGACAAGCTCACCGAGGAATACAAGCAGCTGCTGGAGGTCATCGCCGGCCTGATCCGCATCCTGGAAAACCCGGATGTCCTGCTGCAGGTGATCCGCGACGAGCTCAACAACGTGCGCGAGGAATTCGGCGACGAACGTCGTACCGAGATCCGCCACAGCGAAGAAGACCTGGACATCCTCGACCTGATCGCCCCGGAAGACGTGGTGGTCACGCTCTCGCATGCCGGCTACGCCAAGCGCCAGCCGGTCAGCGCGTATCGAGCGCAGCGTCGCGGCGGCCGTGGCCGCAGTGCGGCGGCGACGAAGGAAGAGGATTTCATCGACCACCTGTGGCTGGTCAACACGCATGACACGCTGCTGACCTTCACCAGCAGCGGCAAGGTGTTCTGGTTGCCGGTGCACCAGCTGCCGGAGGCCGGTTCCAACGCGCGTGGCCGCCCGATCATCAACTGGATCCCGCTGGAAGCCGGCGAGCGCGTGCAGGCGGTGCTGCCGGTACGCGAATACGCCGAAGGCCAGTACGTGTTCTTCGCCACCCGCAACGGCACGGTGAAGAAGACCCCGCTGAGCGAATTCGCCTTCCGCCTGGCGCGCGGCAAGATCGCCATCAACCTCGACGAGGGCGATGCGCTGGTCGACGTGGCGCTCACCGACGGCGAGCGCGACATCCTGCTGTTCGCTTCCAACGGCAAGACCGTGCGTTTCGGCGAGGACCGCGTGCGCTCGATGGGCCGTACCGCCACCGGCGTGCGCGGTATCCGCCTGGCCAATGGCGAGGAGGTGGTGAGCCTGATCGTTGCCGAATCGGCCGGCGGCGGCGATGACGAAGCCGAAGACGACGTGGCCGAGGACGTGGTGGAGAACGGCGGCGAGGAAGCGGTGCAGCCCGAGGTCGAGGACACCGGCGCGGCCTACATCCTCACCGCGACCGAGAACGGCTACGGCAAGCGCACCGCGCTGGTCGAGTACCCCCGCAAGGGCCGCGGCACGCAGGGCGTGATCGGCATCCAGACCAGCGAACGCAACGGCAAGCTGGTGGCCGCCGTGCTGCTGGGCGGGCGCGACGAGGTACTGCTGATTTCCGATGGCGGCACGCTGGTGCGCACGCGCGGTTCGGAGATTTCGCGCGTGGGCCGCAATACCCAGGGCGTGACCCTGATCCGCCTGTCCAAGGGCGAGAAGCTGCAGGCGGTTGAACGCCTGGATGCCTCGCTGGACGAGGGCGAGGAAGGGCTGGACGAGCCGGTAGCCGATATCGCGGCAGGCGAGGCCCCCACGCAGGAGTGATGTCCTGCGGTTGAGCTTGGAAGCAGACGCCGGCGCAAGCCGGCGTTTCGCTTTCCGGCGCGCGGGACGCTGCTGCGACGTCCACATCCCTGCGGCGCGCACGCATCGCTTTCACCCTCTGGATGCGATAACCCGCTGCGGTGCCGGCGCGTGCGTCGGTGTTTTTCACGGGGAAGTGAAGGAGAAAGCCATGTCCGCAACCCCTGCCGCCGACACCCGCCGTTCGTGGCTGTTGTCGCTGTTCTCGATTCTTGTGCTGTTGCTGGCGATCGTCTTCATCGCCGGCGGCGGCTGGCTGGCCGTCCTTGGTGGCTCCTGGTACTACGTACTTGCCGGACTGGGCCTGCTGCTTTCCGCCGTCTGGCTGTGGCGAGGCCGCAACGCTGGCGCTGCTTGTTTCTTCCTCGTGTTCACCGCCACCGTCCTGTGGACCTGGTGGGAATCCGGCAGCCAATACTGGCGCTGGGTGCCACGCCTGGGCCTGCTCACCGCGCTGGGCTTCTGCCTGGCGCTCTTGCTGCCGCGCCTGCAACGCCCGGTAGCGCGCGGGCTGTCGCGCGGCATTGCCGGCGCGCTTGCGCTGCTGTTCGTGGTCGCCTTCGCGCTCGCCTTCGTGCCGCATGGCGTGACCGCCGCGGAGGGCACGTTCCCCGCCGAGGCGGTGGCCGCGCTGGCGGCAGCATCCCCCCTGTCGACCTCGATCACCGACCAGCCCGCCGATGGTGACTGGACCGCCTACGGCCGCAGCAACGCCGCACAGCGCTATTCGCCGCTCAAGCAGATCGACCGCGACAACGTGAAGCAGCTGCGGCAGGCCTGGACGTTCCGCACCGGCGATATACCCGAGCAGCGCTGGGGTGCGGAAACCACGCCGCTGAAGATCGGCGACACACTCTACCTGTGCACCGCGCGCAACCAGCTGATCGCCCTCGACGCCAATGGCGGGCACGAGCGCTGGCGCTATGACCCCAAGGTGCCGGACAAGGCCATTCCGTACACCGCGGCCTGCCGCGGCGTGTCCTACTTCGAGGCGCCCATCGCCACCACGCTGGCCGCGAATGCGCAGGCGGCCCCGGCCAATGCCGGCCCGGCCTCGCCGAGCCCGGTGCAGGCCACCGCCAGCGCTGCGCCAGCCGCGGCCACTGGCGAGCTGGCCGACTGCCGCCGCCGCATCATCGAAGGCACGCTGGATGCACGCCTGATCGCGGTGGACGCCGACACCGGCAAGCCCTGCAGCGGGTTCGGCGACCACGGCCAGGTGGATATCACCGTGGGCATGGGCAAGACGTGGCCGGGCTACATTTCCATCACCTCGCCGCCTGCGATCGTGCGCGGGGTGATTGTCACGGGCCACCAGGTGCTTGACGGGCAGCGACGCGACGCGCCCTCCGGCGTGATCCAGGGTTACGACGCGATCACCGGTCAGCTGCGCTGGGCCTGGGACATGGAACACCCCGACTGGAACGGCGCGCCGCCGGCCGGACAGACCTGGGCGCGCGGCACGCCGAACATGTGGACCACCGCGACCGGTGACGACGAGCTCGGCCTGGTCTACCTGCCGATGGGCAACTCGGCGGCTGACTACTGGAGCGGCTCGCGCACGCCCACGCAGAACGAATACGCGACCTCGCTGGTCGCCATCGACGTCACCACCGGCAAGCCGGCGTGGCACTTCCAGGCCGTGCGCAAGGACGTGTGGGACTACGACCTCGGCTCGCAGGCGACGCTGCTCGATTTCCCCACCGACCACGGTGCAGTGAAGGCGATCCTGCTGCCCAGCAAGCAGGGCGACATGTACGTGCTCGACCGTCGCACCGGCCAACTGCTCACCGCTGCCGAGGAACGCGCAGTGCCCAAGGGCGGCGTGGAGCCGGAGCAGCGTTCGCCGACGCAGCGCTTCTCGCTGTACCACACGCTGCGCAAGCCGGACCTCACCGAGCGCGACATGTGGGGCATCACCCCGATCGACCAGCTGGTGTGCCGCATCCAGTTCCGCCGTGCCAGCTACCAGGGTTTCTACACGCCGCCGGAGAGCGAACGCCATTCGATCGAATACCCCGGCTACAACGGCGGTTCGGACTGGGGCAGCGTGGCACTGGACCCGCGGCGGGGCGTGATCGTCGCCAACTACAACGACATGCCGAACTACAACCTGCTGGTGCCGCGCGCCAAGGCCGACAAGCTCGGCTGGGCGCCGCGCGAGGACGTGCGCGGCGACATGGGCGGTGCGGAGGGCGCGGGCGATCCGCAGGTGGGCACGCCGTACGCGATCAACGTCAACGCGGGCTGGCGTCTGCCGTTCACCGGGCTGCTGTGCAAGCAGCCGCCGTATGGCGGTATCCGCGCGATCGACCTGAAGACCGGCCGCACTCTGTGGGACCGCCCGTTCGGCAGCGCCCGGGGCAATGGTCCGTTCGGCATCCGCTCGGGCCTGCCGATCGAGATCGGCACGCCGAACAACGGCGGCGCGGTGGTGACCGCGGGTGGGCTGATCTTCATCGCCGCGGCAACCGACGACCTGATCCGCGCCATCGACCTGCAGACTGGCAAGACACTGTGGCATGCCAAGCTGCCGGCCGGTGGCCAGGCCACACCGATGACCTACGAGATCGGCGGCCGCCAGTACCTGGTCATCATGGCCGGTGGCCACCACTTCATGGAGACGCCCAAGGGCGACTACGTGATCGCTTACGCGTTGCCGGACAAGGGGTAGGGGCCGAAACGCCGGATGCGGGAGAACCCGCATCCGGACACCCCGACCGGGACTTCTGTCCCATGCATTGGAACGATCCAAATGGCCATCATGGGGGGTCATTCAGAGGGAGTACCCGATGATCGTTCGTCCCTTCCTGCTGGTCGGCTGCGTGCTGCTGGCCACCGGCGCTTCCCAGGCGAAAGCACCCCAGACCGGTGGGGACCTCGCCGCAGAGGTCAACCCGTTCATCGGCACCACCAACGGGGGCAATGTCTATCCCGGCGCGACGATGCCCTTTGGCATGGTCGCTTTCAGCCCTGAGCAGACGCCGCTTCCCGGCAAGCGCTTTCCGATCGCGGCACCGGGCGGCTACGAGTGGCGCGCCAACGGCGTGCGCGGTTTCAGCCTGACACGCGTTTCCGGTAGCGGCTGCACGGGCGCAGGTGGCGACATACCGCTGATGCCTGTCACGGTGCCGGTGACCACCTCGCCGGCGTCGGTGGAGGCAGGCCTGATGTATGCCAGCGTGCTCGATCATGGTCAGGAGCAGGCCAGCCCGGGCGCGTACCGCCTCACGCTCGACAATGGCGTGGTTGTCTCGCTCGGCGCCACCGAACGCACTGCCGCCGGCCGCTTCGCTTTTCCTGCCGACAAGCCGGCCAATCTGCTGCTGCGCACCTCTGACAGCCAGGTGGGCAGCAGCGGCTCGACCCTCCATATCGACCCGGCCACGCGTACGGTCAGTGGGTCGGTGACGAGCGGCAACTTCTGCGGCTATCTCGCCGAAGACCGCCGCGAAAGTTATTACACGCTGCATTTCGTCGCCCGGTTCGACCAACCCTTCCAGGTGGGTGGCACCTGGCGGGACGACCAGGTGCACGCGGGCGCACGCGACGGCGAGGGCGGCACCACCTACGGCACGCGCGGGCATCCGCCAGCGGGCAAGGGTGCCGGAGGCTGGATCACGTTCCCCGAAGGCAGCACGGTCAACGTGCAGGTCGGCGTCTCGTATGTGGATGAAGCCGGTGCACGCGCGAACCTGTTGAAGGAAGCACCCGCCGGCACCGCCCTGGAAACAGTGCAGGGGGCCGCCCGAGCGGCCTGGAACGCGCTGCTGGGTCGCATCCACGTGGAAGGCGGCACGCCGGACGAGCGCACAGTGTTCTACACCGCGCTCTACCACGCGATGCTTGCCCCCAACCTCTACAGCGACGCCGATGGGCGCTATCGCGGGTTTGACGGTGCGGTGCATCGTTTGTCGCGGGGGCAGCTGGCGCAGTACGCCAATTATTCGGGCTGGGACGTCTACCGCTCGCAGTTGCAGCTGGTCACGCTGCTGCAGCCGCAGGTGGGTTCGGATATCGCGCAGTCGCTGCTCAACCAGGCCGATCAGAACGGCGGCGTGTGGGATCGTTGGACCCACCTGACCGGCGCCACCGGGGTGATGAACGGTGATCCATCGCCGCCTTCCCTGGCGGCCATCCACGCATTCGGCGGCCGCGGTTTCGATCTGCAGCGGGCCTACGCCTCGCTCAAGCGCGCGGCCACGGTGCCGACGGAGAAGGACCTCAGCCGCAAGGGCTGTCCGGTGTTGTGTGTCGGCCAGCGCCCCGGGCTGGATGCGTGGCTGCGCCTGGGCTACATGCCGGTGGGCGCGCCCGGATGGGGCTCGGCTTCGGACACGCTGGAGCTGGCCGCGGCCGATTTCGGGCTTGCCGAGCTGGCGCTGGCCGCAGGTGACAAGGCCGGCGCGAGGCAATTCCGCATGCGGTCCGGCGGTTGGCGTCACCTGTTCAATCCGCAAGCCACCGCGCAGGGAGGCTATCTGCAGCCACGCAATGCCGATGGCAGTTGGCCGGCGTTCGATCCGGCCTCCGACGAGGAATTCGTGGAAGGCAGCGGCGCGCAGTACCTGTGGATGGTGCCGTTCGATCCGGCCGGCCTGGTCGCATTGCTCGGCGGCCCGCAGAAGACCGCGCAACGGCTGGACGCATTCTTCCGCAACCCGGATGGCAGCTGGGCGGTGACCAAGTCCGGCCCGCTGCATGCCGAACTCGACAACGAGCCGTCGATCGCCGCACCGTGGCTCTACCACTTCGTCGGCCAGCCATGGAAGACGCAGGCCACCTTACGCGCGGCGATGAAGCAGATCTGGACCAACACGCCCGAAGGCATCTCCGGCAACGACGACCTCGGGCAGATGTCCTCGTGGTACGTCTGGTCTGCGCTGGGACTGTATCCGGTGTATCCGGGGCGGGCCGAACTGGTCGTCGGCAGCCCGTTGTTCCCGCGCGCGGTGATCCAGCGGCCCGGGGCGAAGATCGAGATCGATGCCCCGGGCGCGGCGATGGAAGCGCCCTACGTGCAGTCCCTGCGCGTGGACGGGAAAGCCACGTCGAAGACTTGGCTCCCGGCCGATTTCATCCGCCATGGGGGCACGCTGGAGTTCACGCTGGGGGCAGCGGCGAACGAGCAGTGGGGCGTGGGTGAGCTCCCGCCTTCGTTCGGCCGGGAGGGGTGACGGACGGGAGGTTGCAGCTGAAGCCGCTCCCGCGGGAGCGGCGGGTCAGTCCGGCAGCCGCACCATGCGTTGCATGAGGTGCTCCACCACGCGCTCGGGCTGCGTGGTGCGGCCCACGTGCGCTGGCGAAACCTGCACGATGGAACTGCGCTTGGCGGTCAGCCAATGGAAGCGTGCGCGCGCTGGCAGCGCGGCGATGGGGCCGGCGTTTGCATCGCCATTGCAGATCGCCACGATGGCGTCCAGATAAGGCCGCAGCGCCTCGATGTCCAGGAACGGGGCGAATGCGCGCACGCGCGCTTCGTCCAGCTCGATGCGGGCCTCCAGATGGCGCGCGGTGGGGCACGACACGATGACCCCGACGTTGATGAACTCCTCGCGCTCCACCCGCGGCACCACGCGGATGACCGCGTAGTCATACGTGTGCGGCGTGGGCACGGAGCGCCTCCTCGACGAAGGCCCGGCGCTGGGCCAGGCGTTGCTGCAGGTGGTCGACGTAGGCCTGGCGCTGCGATTGCACGTCGGCGAAGGCCGGATCCGGCAGCAGCCATGCTTCCGGTACCTGCGCGACGATGGCGCGCAGTGTGTCCACGTCCAGCTTCGGTGCCAGTTCGGCGTCTGCGGCGGCAATGTCGGTGGCGAACGGCAGCAGCACGTGGTCGCGGATCATCGCGAACGGCTTGGCGGCGGCGTCGCCCGCGCTGGCCCAGTCATGATGGAAGTAGAGCGAGGCGCCATGGTCGATCAGGTAGAGCTTGCCGTGCCACACCATCAGGTTGGTGTTGCGCGTGGTGCGGTCCACGTTGGAGATGCAGGCATCGAACCAGACGATGCGCGAGGCCAGTCCCGCATCCGGCCGCATGGCCGCCGGGTCGTAGTTGATTGCCCCGGGCAGATAGTCGATGGCGAGGTTGAGCCCTTCGCTGGCGCGGATCAGGTCCTGAATCTCCGGGTCCGGCTCGGTACGCGCGAACTCGCGGTCCAACTCGGCGAAGACCAGTTCGGGCATCGGCAGCCCGAGCACGCGCGCCAGCTCACCGGAAATCAGCTCGGCGACCAGCGCCTTGGGCCCCTGGCCGGCGCCACGGAACTTCATCACGTACAGGCCGTCGTCATCGGCCTCGATCACGGCAGGAAGCGAGCCGCCCTCGCGCAGGGGCGTGACGTAGCGGGTCGCATGGACGGTGCGCAGGGCAGGTGGGGTCGTCATCAGGGCTGCAAGGTTACGCGATCGGAACTGCCACGGGCACGACATGCCAGCCGGCACGCGCGAGAGGCGCGGTCCACGCCCTCGCGATGCCCGCTGCGTCTCCTTCGGCAGCTGGCGCTGAATGGCAGTGCGCAGTTCCACAGATTCACTTTCAACGAGTCTTCGCGGCGCATTGGAAATTTCTCAAGAATCGCTGAACCAACACGATTGCGTCAAAGTTTTGCTTGACACGCGGCAGGCGGGCACGCGCGGATCAAACTGCCTTTCAAGGCTTGCAATTGTTTGTTCTGCAAAGGATTTTTTCGGTGGCACCGGTGGGGTTCGCGCCACGTCCGCTGGCCGCCCGGCGGGCCTGCGCGCTTAGGTGCGATTTTTCTCATATATCCCCAAAGAGGCGATTCAGATCATTCCGCCACCTTCTCAACCGGTGGCTTCTCGAATGAACAAGATTTATCGCTTGGTATGGAACCGCTCGCTGCGGGCCCCCGTCGTCGCCTCGGAACTGGCGACCCGATCCGTGGGTGGCAGCAGCCGTACCCCCGCCAACGCGCAGGTGCTGACCACCGCGCTGGCTTCGGCGATCATCGCGATCCTGGCGGTTCCGCCGGAGGCGCAGGCGATCGTGGGCATCACGCGCCAGGCTGTCGGCGGCACGACGTGCGAGTCCGATGCCGACGACCGCAATGCAATCTTCAGCATCGAAAACGATGCAAATTGCCATCCGCAAGCCGGGACCGGCCTCAGCGGGGTGGGCGATCCGGGCAACAACATCGTCATGTACTCCTCTCAGAGGACGTTGCGTGGCGAAGATTCCATCGCCATCGGTGGCTACCTCGATGTCTGGAAGCCGGCCACCTTCTGGGGCGGCATCGACATGCAGGGCAACACCATCAACAACCTCAAGCCGGGTGAAGCGGACGGCGATGCCGCGACCGTGGGCCAGGTGAACAAGGTCGCAGGCGATCTGGCCAATATTGCCAATGGCGGCGGCATCAAATACTTCCACGCGAATTCCGGTGCGGCCGACTCGGAGGCCAAGGGGGGCGAATCGGTCGCCATCGGCCCGAACGCCGTGGCAGAAGGCGGCTATTCCCAGGCGCTGGGCGGCAACGCAAAGACGTCCGGCGATACCTCGGTGGCCATCGGTGACCGCGCCACCACAGGTAGCGCGGCTTCGCGTGCCGTCGCCATGGGTGCGGGTGCCACCGCCAATGCGGCCACCTCGGTGGCGCTGGGCGCCGGCTCGGTGGCTGATCGCGCCAACACCGTATCGGTCGGCACGACCGGTAGCCAGCGCCAGGTCGTGAACATGGCCAAGGGCACGCAGGACACCGATGCGGTGAACGTGTCCCAGCTCAAGGGTGTGACCTCTGCCCTGGGGGGTGGCGCCGGCGTGGCCGGCGACGGTTCGGTTGCCGCGCCGACCTATGGCGTGGGCGGCAAGACGTACAACAATGTCGGCGATGCACTGGGCAACCTGGATGGTCGCGTGGCGGGCAACACCACCGCCATCAACAACATCAACGGCGGCGCCGGCATCAAGTATTTCCATGCCAACTCCAGCCAGCCTGATTCGGCGGCGAAGGGGGCGGACTCCGTTGCGATCGGCCCGAATGCCATTGCTGAAAACGGCTATTCCCAGGCGATCGGCGGCAACGCGAAGACCGCCGGAGATACCTCGCTGGCCATCGGCGACCGCGCCTCCACCAGCGCGGCGGCCGCGCGTGCGGTAGCCGTGGGTCCGGGCGCCACCGCCAACGCGGCCACCTCCGTGGCGCTGGGCGCCGGCGCGGTGGCTGACCGCGCCAACACCGTGTCGGTGGGTTCGGCCGGGAGCCAGCGCCAGGTCGTGAACGTGGCAAAGGGCACGCAGGACGCCGACGCGGTGAATGTCTCCCAGCTCAAGGGCATGACCTCCGCATTCGGCGGCGGTGCCGGCGTGGCCGGCGATGGTTCGGTTACCGCGCCGGCCTATGGCGTGGGTGGCAAGACCTATAACAACGTCGGTGATGCCCTGGGCGATCTCGATGGTCGCGTGGTGGGTAATACCACCGCCATCAACAACATCAACAGCGGCGCCGGCATCAAGTATTTCCGCGCCAATTCCGATGCAGTGGATGCCAAGGCCACCGGCACGCACAGCGTCGCGGTCGGTCCCGCCGCCGAAGCCAGCGGCAATTACGCCACCGCCATGGGCAGCAACTCCAAGGCCAGTGGTGATACGTCCTTGGCCGTAGGCGAGAAGGCGGAGGCTTCCGGGTATCGCACGGCGGCATTCGGCCGGGGTGCCAAGGCCTCGGGTGATCGCTCGATCGCGCTCGGCCTCGGTGCGACGACGTCGCAGGTCGAGTCGGTCGCACTGGGTTATGCCTCGGTCGCCGACCGCGCCAACACGGTGTCGGTGGGTTCGGCCACCAACCAGCGCCAGGTGGTGAACGTGGCCAAGGGTACGCAGGACACCGACGCGGTGAATGTCTCCCAGCTCAAGGGCATGACCTCCGCATTCGGCGGCGGTGCGGGTGTGTCCGTTGATGGTTCGGTCGCTGCGCCTGCCTACGGCGTGGGTGGCAAGACCTATAACAACGTCGGTGATGCCCTGGGCGATCTCGATGGTCGCGTGGGGGGTAACACCACCGCCATCAACAACATCAACAGTGGCGCCGGCATCAAGTATTTCCGCGCCAATTCCGATGCAGTGGATGCCGAGGCCACCGGCACGCACAGCGTCGCGGTCGGTCCCGCCGCCGAAGCCAGCGGCAATTACGCCACCGCCATGGGCAGCAACTCCAAGGCCAGTGGTGATACGTCCTTGGCCGTGGGCGAGAAGGCGGAGGCTTCGGGGTATCGCACGGCGGCATTCGGCCGGGGTGCCAACGCCTCGGGTGATCGCTCGATCGCGCTTGGCCTGGGTGCGAAGACGCCGCAGGTCGAGTCGGTCGCACTGGGTTATGCCTCGGTTGCCGACCGTGCCAACACCGTGTCGGTGGGTTCGGCCACCAACCAGCGCCAGGTGGTGAACGTAGCCAAGGGTACGCAGGACACCGACGCGGTGAACGTCGCCCAGCTCAAGGGCGCCACTTCCGCGCTGGGCGCCGGTGCAGGCGTGGCGGCCGACGGCTCGATCACCGCGCCGAGCTACAGCGTGGGCGGCAAGACGGCCAACAACGTGGGTGACGCGCTCGCGAATCTGGGCGACATGATCAACAACGCTAGCGCCGATGGCCTGGTCAAGCAGGATCCGACGACGCGCGACATCACCGTCGGCAAGGACAGCAATGGCAAGAAGGTCGACCTGAAGGGTACCGAAGGCGAGCGGGTGGTCACCGGCGTGGCCGACGGCGCGATCGCCAAGGACTCTAAGGATGCGGTGACGGGCGGCCAGTTGTACAACGCGGAGAAAGCCACGGCTGATGCACTGGGCGGTGGTGCCAAGGTCAACCCGGATGGCTCGGTCACCGGCCCGACCTACACCGTGGGCGGCAAGACGGTGAACAACGTCGGCGACGCGAT
>JAEWJB010000033.1 GCA_023386795.1 Pseudomonadota bacterium | reverse complement strand
GGGGTGTTCGGCCGGGGGTGGCGGGCCTGCGGGGGGAGGACGGCAGGCGCGCCGGGCATTACTTGAACTCGCTGCCCCAGTAGGCCTCGATCTGCTTCACCAGCTCGGGCGGCAGCGGCACGTAGTGCAGCTCGTTCGCCTGCGCCTGGCCGTTCTCGAAGGCCCACTTGAAGAACGCCAGGGTGGCCTTGCTGCGTTCGGCATCCTTGGGCTGCTTGTGCATCAACATGAAATTGGTGGCGGTGATCGGCCAGGCCTGGTCGCCCGCGGCGTTGGTGATCACCAGGTTGAAATCCTTGGCATTGGCCCAGTCGGCGCTGGCGGCGGCCGCGGCAAACGTCTCCGCGCTCGGCTGCACCCAATTGCCGGCGGCGTTCTGCATCGACGCATACGGCATGTTGTTCTGCAGCGCGTAGGCCAGTTCGACGTAGCCGATCGAGCCCTTGATCTGCTGCACGTAGGAGGCCACGCCTTCGTTGCCCTTGCCGCCCACGCCACCGGGCCACTGCACGGTGGTGCCTTCGCCGACCTTGTCCTTCCAGGACTGGCTGACCTTGGACAGGTAGTTGGAGAAGTTGAAGGTGGTACCCGAGCCATCGGAGCGATGGACGATGTTGATCTTGCCGCCCGGCAGCTTCACGCCCGGATTGGCGGCGATGATCGCCGGATCGTTCCAGGTGGTGATCTTGCCGAGGAAGATGTCGGCCAGCAGCGGGCCGGTCAGGCGCAGCTGGCCGGCGGCGACGCCTTCCAGGTTGACGACCGGCACCACGCCGCCGATGGCGGACGGGAACTGGCCCAGGCCCGCCTGCGCCAGCTCCGCCGAATCCAGCGGCTTGTCGGAAGAGCCGAAATCGACGGTGCCGGCCTTGATCTGCGCGATGCCGCCGCCGGAGCCGATGGACTGGTAGTTGACCTTGTTGCCGCTGGCAGCGTTGTAGTCGGCCGACCACTTGGAGACCAGCGGGTAGATGAACGAGGCGCCCGCGCCGGAGATCTCGGCGGTCCTGGCGTCACCGGCGGCCGGGGCGGCGGCGCCCGGGGCGCTGTGGCCGGCATCGGCGGCGGGCTGGGATTCGTTGCCCTGCTTGCAGGCCGCCAGGCCCAGGGCGATGGAAAGGGACAGGGCGGCGAGGGCTGCCTTCTGCAGTTTCATGCGAACTCCATAGCGGGTGCCAGCGGGGGCTGGCGGTCGACGCTATGAAATGATGTTTTTGTTACAGCGGGATGACATCGGGACAGGCGCCTGTCGCTCGACGCCGGCCGGGGCGCTGCGCGAAGGCGCATGCAGGCCGGAAAAGGGGGCCGCGGCTACCCATTGACGCCACCCGAAAAAAAAGCGCGAACCTTGCGGTCCGCGCTTTTCCAGGTCGACCCGGCGGGAGAGAAGCGCCGGATCTTCCATGCCCGGCCAGGCTTACTTCATGTTCGCGGCCCAGTAGGCCTCGATCTGCTGCACCAGCGAGTCCGGCAGCGGCACGTAGTCCAGCTGCTGCGCCTGCGGGGCGCCGTTGTGGAAGGACCACTTGAAGAAGTCCAGCGCCGCCTTGGAGGACGCCGGCTTCTTGGCCTTCTTGTACATGATCGCCCAGGTGGTGGCGGTGATCGGCCACGCCTCGGCGCCCGGCGCGTTGGTCATGATCAGGTTGAAGTCCTTGGCCGACTTCCAGTCCGCGGTGGCGGCAGCGGCCGAGAAGGCCTTGTCGTCCGGCTGCACGAAACGGCCGGCGGCATTCTTCAGGCTGGCGTAGTTGAGCTTGTTCTGCAGCGCATAGGCGTACTCGACGTAGCCCACGCCGCCGCGGATCTGCTTCACGTAGGCGGCCACGCCCTCGTTGCCCTTGCCGCCGATGCCGGCCGGCCACTGCACGCTGGTGCCTTCGCCCACGGCCGACTTCCACTCCGGCGAGACCTTGGAGAGGTAGTTGGTGAAGTTGAACGAGGTGCCCGAGCTGTCCGAACGGTGTACGACGGTGATCTTGACGTCCGGCAGGGCCACGCCCGGGTTCAGCGCGGCGATGGCCGGGTCGTTCCACTTGGTGATCTTGCCCATGAAGATGCCGGCCAGCGTGGTGCCGTCCAGCTTCATCGCGCCCGGGGCCACGCCCGGCACGTTGAACACCGGCACGATGCCGCCAATCACGACCGGGAACTGGCCCAGGCCGAACTTGGCCAGCTCGGCGCCGGTGAGCGGCTTGTCCGAGGCGCCGAAGTCGACGGTCGCGGCCTGGATCTGCGCGATGCCGCCGCCCGAGCCGATGGACTGGTAGTTGACGCGCGTGCCGCTCTTCTCGGCGTAGGCCGCCGACCACTTCGACAGCACGGGATACACGAAGCTCGAGCCCGCGCCGGTCACGTCGGTCGCATTGGCGGCCATGCCGAGCGAAGCCAGGGCCAGCGCGAGCGGCAGGCGGAACTTGGAGATGGAAGTCATGTTGGATTTCTCGGATGGGAGACGGCGCCACACGCCGTGGCGGCGCCATTGAATGCGTCGTCGATGGCGGTTTGGCGACGGTGGCATGACAGTTCGATGACGGCCCTGTCATCGCCCGTGCCGTCGACGTGGCGTGCAGGTTCCATGTGGCTGTCGCTCCGCTGTCATGTACGAGTCGCCGGAGTGTCACAAATTTTTCGGAAATTTAACGAGGTCGGTGGCCGCCATCACCTGGCACTCACTGCGTAAACCTCAAACCACTCCGGAGAATCTCCAATGCGTTCCAGCTTGCTCGCAACGGCCATTGCCACTGGCCTCGGGCTCACCGCTCTCACTGCCGCCGGCAATGCTCATGCGGCTCCTCCCGCCGTAACCGCCGAGCAGCTGGCGCAGCTGCAGGCCCAGATTGCCTCGCTGCAGGCGCAGGTGGCCGAACTGCAGGCGCAGAATGACGCGCAGTCGGAAGTGAACGTCACCCAGGCCAAGGCCATCGAAGCCACCGCCGACACGCAGAAGACCGTGGACGGCCTGAAGAAGCTCGTCAACGACACCAAGATCGGTGGCCGCATCTTCTTCGACGCCACGCACGTGGACCAGGAGAACAACGGCAACAAGACCGACGCCTCCGGCTACGGCATCGACGTCAAGCGCTTCTACCTGACCGTGGACCACAAGTTCACCGACGTCTGGTCGGCGAACCTGACCACCGACTTCCAGTACCTGTCGGCGATCTCCAACACCGAAGTGTTCGTCAAGAAGGCCTACCTGCAGGGCAAGTTCAGCGACGCGTTCTTCTTCCGCGTCGGTGCGGCCGACATGGCGTGGATCCCGTTCGTCGAGAAGTACTACGGCATGCGCTACGTCGAGAACACCCTGACCGACCGCCTGTCCTACGGCACCTCCTCCGACTGGGGCGTGCACGCCGGCGGCGAGCTGTCCGACAGCATGTTCAACTACGCCGTCTCGGTGGTGAACGGCCGCGGCTACCGCAACCCGAGCCGCAGCGAAGGCATGGACGTGGAAGGCCGCTTCGGCTTCGCGCCGACCCAGAACACGATCATTGCCGTGGGTGGCTACAACGGCAAGCGCGGCCTGGACGTGGAGAGCACCAACCCGCCGCAGACTGCCGAGCGCTGGAATGCGCTGGCCGCTTATGCCTCGCCGAAGTTCCGCGTGGGTGCCGAGTATTTCCAGGCCAAGAACTGGGCGGTCACCAACGTGCGCGAGGACAAGGCCGACGGCTACTCCTTCTGGGCGAGCGTGACCCTGACCGACGGCGGCATCACCGCGTTCGGCCGTTACGACAAGGCCAAGCTGAGCAAGGACATCGATCCGAGCCTGGAGGACACCTACTACAACATCGGTGTCGAGTTCCCGGTGGTGAAGGGCTTCAAGCTGGCCACCGTGTACAAGAACACGCATCGCGAGAACAGCACCAGCACCGACCTGAAGACCAACGAGTTCGGCGTGTGGGGCGACGTGTCGTTCTGACGCTGCACGTGCCGGGGTGAGAACGGCGGCGGGGCTTTCCCTGCCGCCGTTTTCTTTTGGGCGCGCGCCGTCAGGCCGGCGGGGTCTTGTCCGGGTAGCGGCACAGGTCGCGGATCACGCACTGCGGGCAATCGGGCTTGCGTGCCTTGCAGACGTAGCGGCCGTGCAGGATCAGCCAGTGGTGCGCATCGTGCATGAACTCGGCCGGCACCACTTTCACCAGCTTGTCCTCGACCGCGCGCACGTCCTTGCCCGGCGCCAGCCCGGTGCGGTTGGCGACACGGAAGATGTGCGTATCCACCGCCATCGTCGGCTCGCCGAAGGCGGTGTTGAGCACCACGTTGGCCGTCTTGCGCCCCACGCCCGGCAGGGACTCCAGCGCGGCGCGTTCGCGCGGCACCTCGCCGCCGTACTGGTCCACGAGGATGCGGCAGGCCGCGATGACGTTCTTGGCTTTCGCGTTGTACAGGCCGATGGTGGAGATGTAGCGTTTGAGCCCTTCCTCGCCCAGGTCGAGGATCGCTTGTGGCGTGTTCGCCACCGGGAACAGGCGACGCGTGGCCTTGTTGACCCCCACGTCGGTGGCCTGTGCCGAAAGCGTCACCGCCACCAGCAGTTCGAACGGCGTGCTGTATTCCAGCTCGGTCTTTGGATGCGGATTGAGTTCGCGCAGGCGCGAGAACAGTTCGACGATTTCGGCCTTGCTCAAGGTGCGGCCCCGGCGCGCGGGCTTGCTGGAGGCGGCACTCATGCGGGATCGCGTCCGGCGGCACGGGCCTTGGCGCGCGCGAGGATGGCCGCTGCGGCGGCCGGCAGGGCAGGCGTCGCGGGCCGGTCCACCAC
>JAEWJB010000003.1 GCA_023386795.1 Pseudomonadota bacterium | reverse complement strand
CGGAGTCGCTGCGCCTGCTGGAGCGGCGCATGTCCGGCGTCGAGGCCGCGGCCGAGCCGGAGCGCGTCGCGCCGGTGTGCCCGACGTGCTTCACGACGCTCGCCGGCACCGGGCGCTGCGACTACTGCGACTGACGCGTCAGCGCGTCGTCCCGCGCACCACGAGGCGCACGGGCGTGACGATGTGCTCGGCCTCGGACTCGACGCCCGACATGCGCGCCTCGAGCAGGCGCAGCGACTCCGCCACGACGAGGTCGACGCGCGGGTCGACGGTCGTGAGCCCGGGCACCAGGTGCTCGCTGACGTCGAGGTCGTCGAACCCGACCACCTGGACGTCGTCGGGCACGCGCAACCCGCGGTCGTGCAGGCCGGCCAGGACGCCGATCGCGACCTGGTCGGTGACGGCGAAGACGCCGTCGAGCTCGAGGCCCGCGTCGAGGGCGGCGCGGATGGTCGCGCGGCTCTCGGCCATGGCGAAGTGGTCGGGCGGCAGGATGAGGCGCTCGTCGGGGACGAGCCCGGCCTGCTCGTGCGCGTCGCGCCAGCCGGCCGTGCGCATGCCGACCATGCCGCGGTTGCCGCTGTGCGGCGTCCCGCCGACGATCGCGACGCGGCGGGCACCGCGCTCGATGAGGTAGGACGTGGCCAGGCGGGCGCCCTCGCGGTTGCCGAGCATGACGTGGTCCCGCTCGAGCGGCATGGGCTTCTCGCCGAGGAGGACGAGCGGCATGTCGCTGTGCAGGCGTGCGACCTCGGACTCCTTGAGTCCGACGACGGACAGCAGCACGCCGTCGTACATCTGCAGCCGCGCCTGCGAGAGCGCGCTCAGCTCGCCCTCGCGGCTGGCACCCGTCTGCTCGACGACGAGGTGGCGGCCGGACGCCTGCAGGGCGTCGGTCACGGCGGCGGCGAGCTCCGCGAAGTACGGGTGGTCGACCCGCGGGATGGAGAGCGCGATCGTGCCGCTGCGTCCCGCCCGCAGGCTGCGCGCGGTGAGGTTGACCTGGTAGCCCAGCTCCTCCACGGCGGCGAGGACGCGCTGGCGCGTCGCCTCGCTCACGCGCGGGCGGCCGTTGACGACGTTCGACACCGTCATGACCGAGACGCCGGACGCCTTCGCGACGTCCTTCAGTGTGGGCATGTCGCTAACCATAGGGACGCACGACCCCGCGCGGCACGGGTTCGTGCTTGACATTCCGTATTCGGTGCCCGAAGGTCGGGGTGCGCCGCATGTAACGATAAACACACCCTCATCGTCGAGGTGGTGGGCATCGACCCTGCGGCACCCCCTGTCTGCGAGAGCGTCGCGCCCGTCCCCGGCCCCGTCGCCCCGGTACCGACCCACGAAGGGACCGCCCGTGTCTTCCCTGACTGCCGTCATCGACCTCGACCTCCCCGGGCCGACCATCAGCCGCCACGTGTACGGGCACTTCGCCGAGCACCTCGGCCGGTGCATCTACGGCGGGTTCTGGGTGGGCGAGGACTCCGACGTCCCCAACGTGCGGGGCATCCGCACCGACGTCGTCGAGGCGCTGCGCGCGCTGCGGATCCCCAACCTGCGCTGGCCGGGCGGCTGCTTCGCGGACGACTACCACTGGCGCGACGGCGTCGGCCCGCGTGACCAGCGCCCCCGGATGGTCAACTCGCACTGGGGCGACGTGGTGGAGGACAACTCCTTCGGCACGCACGAGTTCATGGACCTGTGCGAGATGCTCGGCGCCGAGCCGTACGTCAACGGCAACGTCGGCTCCGGCACGGTGCGCGAGATGAGCGAGTGGGTCGAGTACCTGACGCGCTCCGACGACTCGCCCATGGCGGCGCTGCGCCGCGCCAACGGGCGCGACGAGCCGTGGAAGGTGCCCTTCTTCGGCATCGGCAACGAGCCGTGGGGCTGCGGCGGCAACATGACGGCCGAGCACTACGCGGACCTGGCCCGGCAGTACGCGACGTACGTGCGCAACCACGGCGGCAACACCGTGTACAAGATCGCCGCCGGCGCCAACGCGGACGACTACCACTGGACCGAGGCGCTCATGAAGGTCTCGCAGAAGCTCGGCTGCGGGTGCGACCCGCGCGGCTTCTTCCAGGGCATCTCGCTGCACTACTACACGATGACCGGCGGCTGGGTCGGGTCGAAGGGCCACGCGACGGACTTCGACACCGACGACTGGTACGCCACCATGCGCCGCGCGCACAAGATCGAGGAGATCGTCCGCGGGCACGCCAACGTCATGGACGCGTACGACCCGGACGCCCGCATCGGGCTCGTCGTGGATGAGTGGGGCACGTGGTGGGACGTCGAGGACGGCACCAACCCCGGCTTCCTGTACCAGCAGAACACGCTGCGCGACGCGCTCGTCGCGAGCACGCACTTCGACGTCTTCCACCGGTACGCGCGCCGCATCTCGATGGCGAACATCGCGCAGACGGTCAACGTGCTGCAGGCGATGATCCTCACGGACCCCGACACCGGCGCGCTGGTGCTCACGCCGACGTACCACGTGTTCGAGATGAACACGGGTCACCACGACGCGTCGTCGCTGGCCGTGCACGTCAAGGGCGAGGTGCCGGCGCGCGCGGTCGAGGGCGCGGACGTCCCGCTGCTGTCGATGTCCGCGTCGACCAAGGACGACGCGGCGCTGGTCTCGCTGTCGAACCTCGACGCGGACGCCCCGACGACGGTCGTGCTCGACCTGCG